>NZ_NZQP01000059.1:0-109463 GCF_002695945.1 Marinimicrobium sp.
AGCAGCGCTACGCCATGCGCATCTGGCTGGACCGTCAGGAAATGGCCGCTCGCGGTCTGACGGTAGCCGATGTGGAAAACCGCCTGCGCGCAGAAAACGTCGAGTTGCCCGCGGGCAGTATCGAATCGGATCAGCGGCATTTCACGGTACGAATGGCCCGGCTCTATCGGGAGGCCAGTGATTTCGATCAACTGGTACTGGCCGAGGGCAGCGATGGGTATCTGGTGCGCCTGAAAGATATCGCGCGAGTGGAAAAGGGCACCGAGGAAGACCGCAATATTTTCCGCGGTAACGGCATTCCGATGGTGGGCATCGGCATCGTCAAACAGTCCACCGCCAACACCGTGGATGTGGCCCGCGCGGCACGGGAGGAGGTCNANCGCCTCAATGAAACNNTGCCCGAGGGCATGCGCCTGGAGCAGAGTTTCGACAGCTCGGTGTTTGTCGGTCAGGCGATCAAGGANGTGTATTACACNCTGGCGTTTGCGATCGCCATGGTGATNCTGGTGATNTANCTGTTNCTCGGCAGCGCCCGGGCCATGTTGATCCCGGCGGTGACCGTACCGGTATCNGTGATNGCCACCTTTACNGTGNTGGCNGTACTCGGCTTTTCCATCAACCTNCTGACNNTGCTGGCANTGGTNCTGGCCATCGGTCTGGTGGTGGACGATGCGATTGTGGTGCTGGAGAACATCGTTCGCCACNTNGAGGAAAAAGGCAANCCGCCGTTNCTCGCCGCCTATCGTGGNACGCGGGAGGTGGGNTTTGCGGTGGTNACCACCACCCTGGTACTGATTTCGGTGTTTGTGCCCATCGCNTTTCTGACCGGCGATGTNGGGCGGCTGTTTTCCGAGTTTGCCCTCACCATGGCNGCGGCNGTGGGNTTCTCNTCGCTGGTGGCNCTGACGCTCTCGGCCATGCTCGCCTCCAAGCTGATCAAGAAAAANGAAAACACCTCCTGGCTGGTGACCAANCTCGATCAGGGCATTNTCTGTNTGCGTCACTATTANGGCAAAGCCCTGCACCANTGNCTGCGCCACGCGCGTATNGTGGCGGTGGTGTTTGTCGGGTTGCTGGCGGGCACCTGGTGGGTGTCGCAACAGCTGCCCCAGGAGTACGCACCGCGGGAAGACCGGGGGGCCTTTTTTGTCATNGTCGANGGTCCGGANGGNGCGAGNTACTCCTATNTGGTGGAGTACATGGACGAGATCGAAAANCGCCTGATGAAATACGTCGANCAGGGNGAGATGGCCCGTCTGCTGGTNCGNGCGCCCCGGGCCTGGGGGGCNCTGGAGCGGTTTAACAGNGGCATTGTGATNGCGACCCTGACCGACTGGTCCGAGCGGCGCAGCGGTTTTGACATCATGGANGATGTGCGTGCGGATCTGGCCGACTTGCCGGGCGTGACGGCCTTTCCGGTGATGCGTCAGGGCTTTGGTTCGTCCACCCAGAAGCCNCTGCAGTTTGTGATCGGTGGTGGCTCCTATGAGGAGTTGGCCGAATGGCGGGATATCCTGCTGGAAAAAATCGAAGCGGATAATCCGGGGTTGACGGGCATTGACTGGGATTACAAGGAAACCCGTCCGCAGGTCGAGGTGATTGTCGATCAGGACCGCGCCGCCGACCTGGGTGTGAGTGTGGCCAACGTCGGGCGCACGCTGGAAACCATGATGGGCTCGCGTCGGGTCACCACCTTCATTGAAGACGGCGAAGAATACGAGGTGATGCTCGAAGGTGAGCGAAGTGAACAGCGCACACTGGACAGCCTGGAGAATATTTTTGTGCGTTCCGAACGCAGTGGCGAGCTGGTGCCCCTGGCGAGTCTGGTAGAGCTGCGGGAGTTTGCCGACGCCGCTACGCTGCGACGCTATAACCGGATTCGAGCCATCACCATTGAAGCCAACCTGACCGATGGNCTCACCCTGGGGNATGCCCTGACGCATATGGAAGGCCTGGTGGCGGAGCACNTNCCGGAGAATGCGGTGATCGACTACAAGGGNCAGTCCCGCGATTACAANCTGGCCGGCGGCTCGGTGGCCTTTATTTTCATGATCGGNATTCTGATCACCTTNCTGGTNCTGGCNGCACAGTTCGAGAGTTATATTCACCCCTTNGTNATCATGCTGACGGTGCCNCTGGCCATGCTCGGNGGGCTNNTGGGGTTATACCTNACCGGCAACTCGCTCAACCTTTACTCCCAGATTGGTCTGGTCATGTTGGTGGGGCTCGCNGCCAAAAACGGCATTCTGATNGTGGAGTTTGCCAACCAGTTGCGGGACCGGGGGATCGCCTTTGACGAGGCCTTGGAGCAGGCCTCNCTGGCCCGTCTGCGGCCCATCCTGATGACCGGCATCACCACAGCGGTGGGTGCCGTGCCCCTGGTGATGTCCTCGGGCGCCGGCTCGGAAACCCGGGCGGTGATCGGGGTGGTGGTGATTTCCGGGGTCCTGGCGGCCACNNTGTTTACCCTGTTTATCGTGCCNACGGCCTACAGTCTGCTGGCCCGCCATACCGGTTCGCCCAACGANGTGAAACGCGAGCTGGAACGGGTGGCGGATGAGTACGATCGCAAACAGCAGAAGCATCCCTCCTGATGAACTGAGGTGCCAGGGATGGCACGCTTTTCCACTTTTTTGCCGGGCCGGCCATCCAGACCGATCGCCAGTGCGTATATANAANCACTCTCAATAACGCACAAATGGAGCCTTCTCCCATGACCGATCTCGTTCAGGTGGTTTACATCAGCCGGGCCACGTTCAAAGCCATGCCNGCCTCCGGCGGTGTGGAGCCNCACGTGGCGCGCATTCTGCAACAGTCCCGCACCAACAACCCCCGNCTGGGGCTCGGCGGTGTGCTTTATTATGGGGAGGGGTGTTTCTTTCAGTGTCTGGAAGGTGAGCGCGAAGTGGTGGATAANATGCTNGCCAAGCTGAAAGGCGATGATCGNCACAAGGACTTCAAGGTCGTGCTCCAGCGCAATATCACCGAGCGGCAGTTTACCGACTGGTCCATGAAGTACATTCCCACCAATGCCNCGGTGAAAGGGTTATTGGCACGGGCAGGGTATGACCGGTTTGATCCCTACCAGTTCGACCAGAAAACCATTGAAGACCTGCTGACCACCTTCCGCGAACTGCGCGCTCAGGCCGATCGGGCCATTCCCAGTCACGCCGCCCAGCCCGAGGTGCGGGCCAACGAGTCGGGTGCCATGCCCTATGTGGTGGCTGGCGTGGTGGTGTTGGCGTGTGCCGTAGCGGTGGGCTGGTTCGTGTTATAGCGAGTTACCACATCAGGTCGTCGGGGATNACNTAGTCCTTGTAGGGATCGTCCTCGTCGANCGCTTCNTGGGTTTTCTGNTTNGCGACCACAATNTAGTNCGGGTCNCGCTCGGNGATCTTGTCGGATACCACTTTCGGAATCAGTTCGTAGTTNTCCCCGGCGCGGACCACNATGAGTTGGCCGCGNATGATCTGTTGTTGCACCCGAGGGCTNACCAGNAGCTTTTTGATCTTGGTGCCGTCGGTAAAGTTGTACTCCACNTCCCCNTCACCGCTGCCGCGCTTGGCCTGTTTGTGGGTCTGAATCANNTGGCGGATNTGCGCNTCAATGGCTTTTTTCTCGGCGGCGGCCTGGCGTTCGCGNTTCAGTGCCCGATCCCGTTCGGCCTTCTCTTCGCGAGCCGCCTGCGCNGACTGTCGGATTTCCGCGTGGGGNTCCTCACCNGTATGGCGGGCCTGCTTTTTCTGTTTACGCTGCTCTTTCTTAACCTGCTTGGCCTTCTTGTCGTCCACCAGTCCGGCTTTCTGCAGTTGATCCTGTAGGGAGGGCATANTCGTTACCGTATGGGTTGTGCTCGTTGGCGGTCATTATGCCAGCTTGGCGCCCATCGAGAAACGACGGGCGCCTTNGNGGCAGGAGGTGNNNNTCAGACTTTAAGCGCCGCCAACTGCTGNCCCAGNCTCTGGGTGTCTTTCTGNAGGTGCCGCGCGGAGTTNCGCAGCTCGCCGCTGGTGCGGGTGCTCTCGTCCGCNACNCGGGAGATGTTGGTGATGTTCTGATCGATCTCCTGAGCCACCTGGGACTGCTCCTGAGCGGCGGTGGCGATCAGGGTGCTCATTTCCTGAATCCGGTCGATGGCTTCCACCACGTGCTCCANCGCCTGGTTGGCCTCGCTGATCTGCTCGGCACTGGCGTGGGCCTTTTCGGTNCTCGAGGCCATGGAGGTNACCGCCCGGNTGGANTGCTTCTGCAGNCGCTCNATGATTTCCTGAATGTCCGCCGTGGACTGCTGNGTGCGCTGGGCCAGGGTGCGCACCTCGTCCGCCACCACGGCAAAGCCGCGCCCCTGTTCCCCNGCCCGGGCCGCTTCAATGGCGGCGTTCAGGGCCAGCAGGTTGGTCTGCTCGGCNATGCCGGTAATCACGGTCAGTACCTTGCCNATTTCCTGACTGTTGCGGTCCANCTCCTGCATGATGCCGACGGTGTCGCTCATGGTGGTGTTCAGTTCATCNAANGTCCGGTGAGTGTTGCGCACCACGCCGTGGGTGCGGCCAACCTCCCGGTTGGCATNATCGGCTTGAGCGGCGGCGTCGCTGGCATGGCTGGCCACTTCCCCGACACTGGCGGACATCTCGTTCATCGCCGAGGCGGCCTGCTCCAACTCACGACTCTGGCTCTGGCTGCTCTGCTCGGTGTTCGCCGCGGCCTGCTCGAGGGTCTCCATCTGGGTGACGATGGTCCCAGAGAGCTGTTGAATCCCCCGGGTCAGGTCGCCCACCCGCTGGATCACCGTGTTGTAGGCGGAAAACATCTGGCCCACTTCATTGTCGCTGGCTTCTTCGATTATAGGGCTGGCGAAGTCACCTGCGCTCATCTTGTTCAAGTGTTTACGCAGTAAGGTCACTTGTTGCACAAGCCAGGTCAGTCCCAACTGATGAGTAATCAGCGCGACGACCACGATACCTGTATTCAGGAGCGGAATCAGGCTGGAAGGGTTCGATCGATAGCTGAGGACTGCGGAAGTCATCGCCAGCGCAATGATCACCAGAAAGGACACCGCGAACTGAGCGTTGATGGATTTGAAGCCTAGAGCACGCATCAGTGCGTTCAGTGCAAAGGCAAGCTGGTTGCGCATGGGTAAGAGACCACCGTCAGAGAAAGGAGAATGTCGTGAGTGCGGCCGAGGCGGGCTCGACATCAAAGGCTATCGGCACAGAGGGGGCATTATTGAGGGAAATCGGCTCGGGATAAACCCGGGCCGCGGCGTTATCGGCGCCGGTTTTGACGCAGGTCAAACCTCAGGCGGAATGAATTATGCGCCAGCTTCCAGTCGCACCGGAACGGACTTGAACGCCGGAGTCTGACTGCGGGGATCCTGCTCGGTGCCGATCAGAATGTTCGCCTCCGGGTAGTAGGCGAGCAGGGAGCCAGCGGGCAGGTTGAACGGGTAGACCGTCAGGTTTTCCATCACCCCGTGAGCCGAACGCAAAGTGGCTTTGTCGCCGGCTTTCAGGCTCAGGTGTTCCCGGTCTTCCGGCCCCACCAACACACACCAGCGGTGCTCGGTGCCCCGGTAACTGTCGGACTCTTCGTAAATGATGGAGTTGAACTGCCCCTCACTGCGGATACTGGCCAGGGTAAAAGGAAAATCCGGCTCTCGGGCGACCGGCAGAGAGTGCACCTGAAAACGGGCCTTTCCGTTGGGGGTGTTGAAGGTTGGCGATGTCAGCAGGCGACCGCCAATGGTGAATTCCTGATGGCTGGTGCCGATATCGGCCAGCGCCTCCATGCCGGGCACCGTTGCGGCTATGGCGGAACGCACCCGGTCGTGTTCCCGAAGGGCCCCGAAATCAAAAGGCCCGGCGGGCAGTAAGCGCTTACCCAGTTCCGCCAGAATGGCCACCTCCGAGCGCACATTGGTCAGGCGGCGAATACCGCCATCGCTCAGCCGTACATAGTTGAACATGGATTCCTGGGTGGTGCTCTGGGGCTCTTCGTCCCGGGCGGTCACTGGCAGAATCAGAGCTTCGCTGTGCTCCATGCCGTGAATGTGCCCCTGGTTCAGGGTGGTGGTCAGATACAGCTTGAAACCCACCCGGTCCAGCGCCCGCTGGGCAAAGGTCGAATCCGGTGTCGCGGCGTAGAGGTTGCCGCCCATCAGCAGGGCCGCGTCCATGTCCCCGGCGTCGGCGGCGCGCAGGCAGGCGAGGGTGTCCAGCCCCTGAGTGCGTGGAAGTTCCAGATCAAAATGTGATTCCAGCGCCGCCAGCACATCCTCGGAGAGCACCGGTTTTACACCGATGGTGCCGATGCCCTGCACGTTGCTGTGGCCCCGCAAAGGCAGCAGGCCCGCCGACGGTTTGCCCAGCATGCCGCGCAACAGCGCCAGATTGGCGATGGCCTCGACATTGTCCACCCCATTGCGGTGGTGGGTGATGCCCATGCCCCAGGCAAACACCGCGTGCTCGGCCCGGGCGTAGTCGGTGGCCAGGGCTTCGATATCGGTTTGGCTGAGGCCACAGGCGGACGTCAGCGACGCCCAGTCCGTCTGTTCCAGATCCGTACGGTAGGCATCGAAGCCTTCGGTGTGGGCTTCAATAAAAGTGGTATCCAGCGCATGTTGCTCGAGCAGGGCTTTGCCCACGGCTTTAAGCAGAGCGAGGTCCGAGCCAATGTTTGGCTGCACATAGCGGGAGGCGATCCAGGTGCCGCCACTCAACATGGAGCGGGCACTTTTGGGTACGGCAAAGCGCACCAGCCCCGGCTCCCTGGCCGGGTTGATCACAATCACCTGGCCACCGCGTTCGCGGCAGTGCTGCAGCTGGTGCACAAAGCGGGGGTGATTGGAGGCCGGGTTAGCGCCAATCACAAAAATCAGGTCCGCGCCGCCCAGGTCTTCCAGGCTGATGGTGGCCGTGCCGGTGCCGATCACGTTACCCAAGCCCACGCCCGTGGCCTGGTGGCAATAATAGGAGCAATTGTTGACGTTGTTGGTGCCATACAGTCGGGCCAGCAACTGCAACACAAAGCCCGCCTCGTTGGAGGAGCGGCCGGAGGAGTAGAAAAAACTGCGGTTGGGGTCGGTGGCCGCGAACCGCTCGGCGGCCAATGTCAGGGCCTGATCCCAGTCCATGGGCTGGTAGCGATTACTGCCGGCGGGCTTGTACAGCGGCGTGTTCAACCGCCCGAGGTGTTCCAGCTCATGGGCGGAGAGCTCTTTGAAATCATCCAGCGTATGCTCGAACAGCTCGTCGGGGATGGGTGGCTGGATATCCGAGGACTGGGCCTGAATGCTTTTATTGCACACCGAGGGGAACTCATCCAGCTCGTTGGTCATACCCCCGTGCTGGCCGCCCATGCCCAGCCCGCAGGCCTTACAGGTATTGCGTGCCTTGAGTGCCTTGGTGGAGTTGAGCAGCCCGATCCGGCTCAGGGTGCGCAGCGTATACAGCACCTTCTTGGGGCCACCCCCGACAATGGTGATGGGGTCGGCAGAGGTTTCGGAGGCACGCTCGGACATGGCAGACTCTTGGGTTACGAATGGCAACTGACAGACTATGCCGAACCGGCAAGCGAGGCAATACGTTGATTGACGCTAAACACTATCTGATTCACGGGCGGGTCCAGGGCGTTTCCTATCGCGCCAATACCCAACGCAAAGCCCGGGAGCTGGGTCTCACCGGCTGGGTTCGCAACTTGCCCGATGGCCAGGTCGAAGCGCTGGCTCAGGGGGCTCCCGAAACACTGCAAACCTTCGAAACCTGGCTTTGGCAGGGCCCGGCGCTGGCAGAGGTCACTCGGGTGGAGGTCAGCGAGGCCGAGGGCGAGCCGGCCGGTTCAGATTTCATCGTGCGCGACTGATCCGCTGGATCCATTCTCATGGCCAAAGCCCGTAAAAAGCGCGACCTCCCCACCAAAACCTGCCCGGTCTGTGAGCGGCCTTTCACCTGGCGGAAGAAATGGGAGAAGGATTGGGAAAACGTCAAATACTGCTCCGAGCGCTGCCGCCGAACCGGTACCAGGCTCGACGAATCGCGTAGGCCGGATTAGCGAAGCGTAATCCGACAAGAACCCGCTACGGCAACCCAGTAGGTCGGATTAGTGCGCAGCACGTAATCCGACAGATCCCTCCCGATCACGCTCCAGGCCGCTTAAACCGCTTACGCGCCCGATCAATCTCCGGCCGCATACAACACTCGTGGGCATGATCATTCACCAAACCCATCGACTGCATAAACGCATACACCGTGGTCGGCCCGACAAACTTCCAGCCGCGCTTCTTGAGATCTTTTGATAAAGCGACCGACTCCGGCGAGGTGCTCAGCGTCTGCGGATCCACATCCGGTTTCTCCTGGGGCTCAAAACGCCACACGTAGGCCGCTAATGAGCCCTCCTCGGAAACCAATGTTTTGGCCCGCTGCGCGTTATTGATCACCGCCTCGATCTTGCCCCGATGACGAACAATGCCGGCGTCTTCCAATAAACGCTCAACATCCTTCTCGGTAAAGCGGGCCACCTTGTGAAAATCAAAGTTCTTGAACGCCTTGCGGAAGTTGTCCCGCTTGGCCAGAATCGTGCGCCAGCTCAAACCGGACTGGAAGCTCTCCAGGCACAGCTTCTCAAACAGGTGGCGATCGTCATCCACGGGAAAGCCCCACTCCCGATCGTGATACTCAAAAAACTCCGGTGCCGCCTTGCACCAGAAACAGCGCGGCTGGCCATCGGGGCCGGGTACCGTATTGGTCATCGTCATACTCCTTTATTCTCAAATGCATATTGCAGAGGCAGCTGCCGCCGTATTTCGTCCATGATCGCCATAATGTCTACCGTTTCTGCCACGGGAATCACCGGGCTTTCTCTCAGGCCGGCGCGCAGGCAGCGGGCGGCTTCCCGGACCTGAAATATAAAGCCGTTGTCCGCGTTTTCCGTGCGGATGGTCTCTTCGCGGTCGATGGTTCGATCCTTCAAATACTTGACGGTAAAGGCGTCGCTCTGCTGAAACTCCGGGTAGTCAATATAGCCCTTGTCACCAAAGAACAGCGCTTCCTGACGCATCAACAGATTGAAACTGGTGTTTACCGTGGCAATGCAGCCCGAGGGGAAAACGAACTGGTAGGAGGCGATTTCATCGACGCCGGTGTCGCTGAACCGGGCGGTGGCGTGAATGCTGGCGGGCCGTTCGCCCAGCACGTAGCAGAGCATACTGATCGGGTAGATGCCCATATCCAGCGTGACGCCACCGGCCAGTGCCGGATCAAACAGTCGTCCCCGGTAATGCTCCGGGGCAATGCCACCGAAATTGATCGTGGCGACTTTCACTTCGCCAATGGTGTGGTTCCTGATGGCCTCACGCAGCGCTTTCATACTGGGCAAAAACCGGGTCCAGATAGCCTCCATCAGAAAGCAGCTCTTGTCCTTGGCGGCATCCTTCAGACGACGGGCCTGCTCGGCGTTGACGGTAAAGGGCTTTTCGATTACCAGGTGTTTACCGTGCTCCAGTGCCATGAGCGCATTGTCCGCGTGGAAGTTGTGTGTCGTGGCAATATAGATGACGTCAACATCTTCGCGCTCCACCAGCGACTCATAGGTGTCGGCCTCGATGGCATACTCGCGGGCGAACGCTTCGGCTTTTTCCGGGGATTTGGAGGCGACGGAGATCAGCGCGTTGTCCGCCTCCAACTGAATGGCTTCGGCCATTTTATGAGCGATGACACCCGCACCGATAATACCCCAGCGAATCGTCTTGTCTGACACAATAAGTTCTCCTGTTGATGAGCGCTCTCACGGTAACCCATTGCGGGCTGGATCTGAACCGGGATACCGATTATCGTATGCCCTCAATGTTCACCCATGACAAAGAGATACGATTATGCCTCAAGCAGCCGCACGTCACATCCTGGTCGACAGCGAAGCCACCTGTAATGAATTGAAAGCCAAAATCGAAGCCGGTGAGGATTTTGCCAAACTGGCGCAGGATCACTCCAAGTGCCCCTCGGGCCGCAATGGGGGTGACCTGGGCACCTTTGGTCCGGGCCAAATGGTACCGGAGTTCGACAAGGTGGTTTTCAGCGCGCCGGTCAACGAAGTGCAGGGCCCGGTAAAGACCCAGTTCGGTTACCACCTGCTGGAAGTCACTCAGCGCCAGGACTGAGCCTGATCGAATCGTCAGCGGCACCCATGGGGTGCCGTTCCCCTCGCTATCCCCCTTCTGCCCCCAGTCTAAATCCAGTCTGACCCTTAACTCTGGAGGCAAGCGCCCAGCCCGGCAGTGGAATTTAAGTTGACGGATCATCCAAAACAAAGTACTTTGAAAAACAAAGCATAGATGTAATCAGCGGCTATTGAGAAGTGGGCTTACGCCAGAGCGCTGAGAGATGTTTTTACTCTTTTGGCTAATAAGGAGAGCGTGATGACTGAACGTGCACAAAGCGACCTGGCTTACATTCGGGAGCTGATGAGCGAAACCCGCCGGGCGGCCTGTATCAGTGGCGGCTATTTCATAGTTTGGGGCGTCGTGGTGAGCGCGGGGCTCCTGCTGACCTGGTTACAGGTGGTCGGTGTTCTACCCTATGCACCCTACGCGACCTGGGTGCCCTGCATCACCCTGGGCATGCTCGGGAATGTCATTCTGGTGCGCCGGGATAGGCGCGAACCGGTGCAGACCTACGCGGGACGGCTAATTGGCATGGTCTGGGTAGCGCTGGGTATCACCCAGCTGTTGTTCTTTTTTGTGGGGCTGGGGCAAGGGGCCTTGCCAGGCGCCTACCTTCCTGCCGTATTTGGTGGGCTGATTGCCGTGGGCATCTTTCTTACCGGCATACTGGCGGGGCTTGGCTGGTTGCGAAACATGGCCTTTGGCTGGTGGCTTGGGTCTCTGGCAATGTTTATCTGGCCGGGTGAAACCGCCATTTTATTGATGGGTGTCTTGTTGTTGCTGTTCTACGTGCTGCCCGGCGTACTCTTGATTCGGATGCGTCACCATCGGTTGGACGCGGTGGGAGCCTGAGGTGTCGGATTTTGACCATACCCAGATCGACGATCTGATTCACTCGCGCATTCGCTTGGCGGTCATCGCCGTACTGGCCGGCGTTGATAAAGCAGAGTTCACCTTTATCCGCGACCGGGTCAAAACCACTGACGGTAACTTGAGCACTCATTTACGCAAGCTGGAAGGTCGTCGGTACGTGGCAATTGAAAAACGCTTTGACGGCCGCAAACCGGTCACCGAGGTATCTCTGACCGAGTCCGGCCGAGAGGCGTTTGAGCGCTATTTAGCGCACCTCGAGTCAATGCTTGGGGCAGCGCAAGGCAGGGGCCAAAGCTGAAGGCGGTATCATCGACCGCCCGCGGCCAGAAGGACGTCGCGCAAGTGGTCGAACCCGTTGTCTGGTTCTGCCGGAAGCGTTACAGAGCGGGTGCACCGCGCCGCTCAAGCGCCAGCAACCAGGCTTTGCGTTCAACACCGCCGGCATAGCCGGTCAGCTTGCCGTCTTTACCGATAACCCGGTGGCAGGGCACTACAATGGCAATCGGGTTAGCGCCGTTGGCGGCGCCGACGGCCCGGACGGCCTTGAGTCGCTGGATGAGTTTTGCCTGTTCGGCATAGGACCGGGTCTCGCCGTAGGGAATGGTCAGCAGGGCTTGCCAGCAGGCCCGTTGGAAGTCGGTGCCTGCGGCGGCCAATGGCAGGTCGAACGCCCTGCGCTGACCGGCGAAATAGTCACTCAGTTGTTGGCGGGCGAGTCGGGTCAGGGCGTTGTCTGGCTGGGCGGATGCCGTACCGGCATCGATAAAATCGATGTGGGTGATGGCATCGTCACCGCCGAGAATGCGCACCGTGCCGATCGGTGTGTCCAGCAGGCTTTGGTAACGGGCTGTCATAACAGACTCCACAGATAAACGGTCAGATAACTCTGCCAGGGTGAGGCATCCTCGGGCCGCCATCGGCGGCTTTTTTCCCCCAGCGCTTTTTGCACACCAAGATCGGACCCGAGCCAGACATCACTGTCGCCCAGGCCCCGCATCCGCGCGTAGTTTACCGTCCAGGGGCCGATGCCGTTGAGCGCGAGCCAATTTTCAGGATCTGCCGCCCGCGTTGGCTGAGTGTTGAACAGCTCCGCCAGGTCAAGCAGGGTCTGGCGCCGGCGACCGNGNATNTTCANGCTNCCGAGNTCNTNACNGGCCAGCATGGCCGGGCTTGGAAANAGCCGGTACTCNNTGTGTTGGCNGGGNANCGGCTGNCCAAACTCNGNGACNACNTGGNNGACGAGGTTGCGCGCGGCCGCGACACTGATTTGCTGCCCGAGAATGGCGCGAACGCCGGCTTCAAACGGATCCCATATACCCGGCAGCCGTAAACCCGGCCGCATTGGACCCAGCTGCGCCTGGATCGGCGCCAGGTGAGCATCAATGGTGCTGCTGTCGGCATCCAGGTCCAGCAGTCGACGAATGGTGCGAACCACCGGCAACAGAGCAGTTGGTTGGCTCAGTTCCAGGCTGACCTCGAAGCCAAAGCGCNCGGGCCGGTGCCGGGCGGTAAAACGACCACTGTGCCCGTTGGCCAAGCGAAAGGTCCGGCCGTAGTAGTCATCTCCGCACCACTCCAGGGTATCGATCAGGCGGGTTTTGAGAAAGTCGCGCAGCGCTGGCCAGTCGTAGGGTGGCCGGTAACTGAGCAAGAGGCGGATGCCGGGCTCNGGGTGCTGGCTGTGAGCTTGGCGTCGCAGGGCACTGGGGGTCAGTCGCAGTGCGCTGGCAAAACAGTCATTGAAGCGGCGCACGCTGCCGAAGCCCGAGGCCAGGGCGATTTCAGTAACCGGCAGCCGGGTCTGTTGAAGCAGGCTCTTCGCGAACAGCACCTGTTGATAGAGGCCGTACTGCTTCGGGCTGGTGCCGACGTTTTGCTGAAACAGCCGGCCGAGGTAACGGCTGCTGATGCCGAGCCGGTCGGCGAGGTCAGTCACGCTGCCCGTCAGCAGGGCGCCATCATCAATCAACCGTAGCGCCCGCTCCAGGGTGGTGTCGGTACCTTTCCAGGCCCAGGAGGTCGGGGCGCTATCGGGCCGGCAACGCAGGCAAGGGCGAAACCCGGCGTTGGCGGCGGCAATGGCGCTGTCGAAATAGAGAACGTTCCGCTCTTTCGGCGCCGGAGCCGGGCAAATCGGGCGACAATAAATGCCGGTGGTTTTCACCGCAACGAAAAACCGGCCATCGAAACGATGGTCGCGAGCCAGTCGGGCTTGTCGGTAGTGGCTGTTGGTCACGGTGCCGTCCCCCAGATCAATGAGGACAGTGTACCCCGGAACCGGGGAAAAGCTGGCNGGAAACGGAACTCAATANNGNGGTTNGCCGACAGGCCAATTGACGCCTGATTCTCTTCGGAATANNGGATTGGTCGGATATACTGGGCGCGCCTGTTCGATAACGACTTTTTATGCTTGAACGTATCGATGAGCATGGAAAGGGATTACTGANNANGGATTACCCAAAGGAGCACGCTGCATGGCAACGGAAAAGGAAAAAGCAATACTGCGCAAGAACCTGGAAAAGTACGAAGGGAAAGTGTCACATATGTACCTGGACTCTAAAGGCTTTGTTACCGTAGGGATCGGACACCTTTTGAGTACAGTGGCGTCGGCTCAGCTTCTAGCCTTCAAAAACAGTAAAAATCTGCCAGCTACNCAAGAAGAAATAAAAGCGGATTACGACAGTGTCAAAAAACAACCCGCCAATCGACTGGCCTCAATGTACAAAAAACATACAAAACTGAGGCTGCCCGACGCTGAAATTGATAAACTGACAAATAAACATATCCAAAGTTTTGAAAGTGAACTGAAAAGAATATACAGNGATTTTGACAGCTTCCCCAGTNAGGCTCGCCTGGCTTTGTTTGACTTGATATTTAATCTCGGAATGACCGAGCTCAATAATAACTGGCCAAACTTCAATGCCGCAGTAAAAGCGAAGGATTGGCAGAAAGCCGCGGACAACTCAAGTCGAAAATCTCCCATATCTGATGCTCGGAATAAATACGTCAAAGACCTCCTGGAAGCGTGTGTGGACGACTCCAAGGAAGCCGCTGGTTCAGGTAATTCAAAGTAATAGGATCACTTCTATGTTTTCTGTCAAAGGCAAAGACATCGCTCCGGCGGTGGTTCTAGCACTTTTTCTATCTTTATTGGTAGGCTGTTCGCGGGGTGGAGCTGAAGAGAAACGCGCATATCCCGTCCTGTGGTACTCTGGTTTCAAGCTGCCGGAGCTCTTGGCTGAACACGTGGATGTTGAGCGAAGAGACCAACTATCCGGGCTGCTAAGCAAGAATTGGTATGCTTCGATTGACGTAACCAAAACTCGCGGTGAAGGAGAAGAAACCTTTTCAAATTGCGAGGAGTACCTTCAAGGTGTNACCCCAGAGACCCGTACTGTGCGTGAGCACGAAATGAACGCCTTTGTTGAGTTGGNTGTCATGTGTCGNGCGACGGAACTTCTAAGGGACGCAGACCGGTCTAGTATCTCCTATATTCCAGAGCCANTTCTAACCGACTCTAGTCCGGACGATTTTCCTTCGGATTTGGCATTTGAAACGTCGAAGACGGAGTCCGAAGAGANTCGACGCGACCCGGAAGTTAAGTATTGGAGTGATATCAATGAAATTCGAAACGTGGACGTCATTTCTCCACAGGTTGTAGATTTTTATACTACGGGAGGCTTGCAGCGACTGGAGCTGGTCGGTCGTGGGGATTTTGACGGCGATGGAGTCGAGGACGTCCTTATTTCTTCCCGGGATTCCGTGGATGGAGGAAGTTATCAACATCTGAGGCTTTTTGTCCTATCAGTTGACGCAGAGGGAGACTGGCGGACAATAAGGAGCTACCAGTAGATTGATCAGTTGCCCAATGCTGGGTTGAGTTCTCTGCTAGCGTTGGTCACCCACGACCTATTTCACACGGTTGTCACCTACCTGGAATATTGCTGTCATATTCTCCCTTCATTATTTCCCCTTCAAAGATTATTGCGCCAGAAGTGATCTATTTCGTTATAAGGGGGTTTTATGAACGTTCGCCAATTGCCGTTGGCCATCGCCGTTACCGCGCTGTCAGCTGGCAGCACTTCTTTTGTTCAGGCACAGCAGCCTGTGTTGCAAGAGGAGTTGATCGTTACNGGTCAGCGCGAAGCGCGCAACGAAGCCATTGACCTGTACCGCGACTCGGACAGCATTACCAATTTTATCGCCTCCGACGCCATGGGTCAGTTTGTGGACCAGAACGTGGCCGAGTCCCTGCAGCGCCTGCCGGGTGTGTCCATCTCCCGTGACCAGGGCGAAGGTCGCTTTGTAAGCGTGCGCGGTGTGAGTGCGGGGCTGAGTTCGGTGTCCATTAACGGTATGCGCATCGGTACTCCGGAAGACGGCTCCCGCGCGGTGCCGCTGGATGTGATTCCCACCGGCTCCGTTGAGCTGATCGAAATCACCAAGGTGCCCACACCGGATATGCCCGGCGATGCCATTGGCGGTGCGGTGAATGTGAAGTCCGGGTCCGCATTCGACTATGACGGCGACACTTTCCGTTACCGTGCCGAGGGGTCTTACAACGAGCTGAGCGAAAAGACCAGCCCCAAACTGCAGGCCAACTACACCGACGTGGTGAATGCCTTTGGAGGCTCTGAGAATTTCGGTATTTCCCTCGGCGCGAACTTTCTGGACCGCGAGTTCCAGTAAGACAATATTGAAGCCGCCTATTACGAAAACGATGATCTCGGCGAGACTGTCAAGGCCCTGCAGGAAGTCCAGCTGCGTAAGTACTACGTCAACCGCGAGCGTATCGGTGCCAACGTCAACCTGGAATATCGCCCGGATGACACCAGCCGCTACTACATGAATACCGTGTTCAGCCGTTTCAGCGATGCCGAAACCCGTCAGCGTAGCATCTATGTATTTGAAGACGGCACACTGGCCGATTTCGATGGTAACAACGGTACCTTTGAAGACATCGCCGAGGACGGCTTCCGTCGACGCATCCGTTTCCGTACCAAAGAACAGGACACCACGGCGCTGGCGTTGGGTGGCGAACACATCATGGAATCCATGGAGCTGGATTATCAACTGGGTTACTCGGTAACTCGCGAGAAGGTGCCCGATGAAACCGAAGGACGGTTTGAGTACCAGACGCAAGCGCTCGACGGTGAATTTACCATCGGCCAGGGTATTCCTTCCTTCCGTATTCTGAACCAGGGCGCCGAAGATATCAGCCACCTGAATCACGCCGAGTACCTGCTGGATCGCGTGGTACTGGAGCCGAAATTCATCGACGATGACGACCTGAATTTCTCGGCCAACGCTCTGTTCCGTGATGCCTTTGGTCAGCGCAACTTCTCTCTGAAGACCGGTATCGATTTCCGGGCCAAAAGCAAAGATGTCGACGTCAATGAAATCGAGCTGCGCGATGTGCCGGAACTGGGCCTTGAGCCCTACACCATCGGCGCGCCGGACTACCCCTTCGCCAATCTCGGGGAGGGAATCAGTGAATCAATGTTCCTGAGCGATTTCTATGCCGACCGCGATGCATTCCAGATTCGCCCGCAGGATGANGACGAAGCGCGCGANTTGCAGCAGGCNGAAGATTTTGTCGCCGATGAAGATGTGCTCGCCGGCTACCTGATGGGCACCTGGCAGGCCGATAACTGGCAGTTGATCGCCGGNGCGCGAGTGGAGTACACCGACTACAGCGCCACGGGCAATCAGTTGGANTTNGATGAGAACGGCGATCTGTCGATCACCAGCCGCTCTGTNGAGTCCGANTACTCCAATGTACTGCCGGGNCTGCACTACCGNTACAACCTGAGCGACGACATGGTGNTGCGTGCNGCCTGGAGNACCACCATCGCCCGTCCNAGCTTTTCNGATATNTCNCCGCGTTTTTCCATCAACCGGGAAGACCTGGANATCGATGCNGGNAACCCCGAGCTGGACCCCTACCAGTCCACCAACTTTGACATCATGTTTGACTGGTACCGCGATGGCGGTGTGNTGTCGGCCGGNATTTTCCACAAGGATATCGACGATTACATCGCCGAGNTCACCNCNACCAATAACGCCGAGTTTGCCGGTTACGAAGTGACCACACCGGTCAATGGCACCGACGCCTCGGTGACCGGGGTGGAGTTCAANCTGGAAGANCAACTGGGNGCNTTCCTGGTCGGCGGTAACCTGACTTTCCTGGATACNGAGTTGTCNCTGGAGCAGCGGGACGGGGAAACCTTTGCTCTGCCTGAGTCGGCCGAGCAGTCCGGTAACCTGTATGTCGGTTACGAGATGGGNCGCTTCAGTACGCGCCTGAGTATTTCTCACCGTGATGAGTATCTGAGTGAGGTGGGTGACAGTCAGGCGTTTGATATTTATGTGGCGCCGCACACCCANGTGGACCTGACGGCGTCGTATCGCCTGGCGGAANGTCTGGACCTGGTGTTTGAGNTGGTGAATATCAATGACGAACCGNTGGAGTTGTATCAGGGGTCNGAGGGTTACACCTACCAGTTGGAAGAGTACGGTCGGACCGCGTCGTTTGGGGTTAAGGGGAGTTTTTANTCCGGGGGAAAGTGGTCGGGTTGGGTAACGGCGGATGNGGGCTTAATACCGCTGCGCTCGGCCCCTACGCGACCTGCCGTGGTGGATCGGTCCGACGCCTCGGAGGGCAAAGCCCGCATCCGCCGTAAACTGNACCCAACGACNCCACCAAACAAAAAACGGCACCCTCGGGCGCCGTTTTTTTATGCNTGCNTCNCAGGCTNNNTCTTAAGCCCCTTCACTCTCCACCGCATTCCGATACCCATCGGCATCCAGNGCNTCGTCCAGCTCCGAGGTGTCGGTCGGNTGCACGCGGAAGAACCAACCATCNTCGTAGGGCGANCCNTTCACGGTTTCCGGTGAATCTTCCAGCGCGTCNTTGATGGCGATCACTTCGCCACTGACCGGCGAGTAAATGTCCGAGGCGGCNTTCACCGATTCCACCACGCCGGCTTCCTCGCCCTTGCTGACGGTGCTGCCCACTTCCGGCAGTTCCACAAACACCACATCACCCAGGCTGTCCTGGGCGTGATCGCTGATGCCGATGGTGACGGTGCCATCTTCTTCCAGCCGNGCCCACTCGTGGCTGGGCAGGTATTTCAGTTCGTTGCGAATCTCGCTCATGGCTCGCTTTCCTGTGGTCAGTTGAATAAAANTTAAATAAGGGCTTTGCCGTTGCGGACAAACGCCGGTTTGGTGACCGACACGGTCACCCACTTGCCGCGCAGTTCCACTTCGCACTGCTCGCCCACCTCGATGGGCACCCGGGCCAGGGCAATGCTGTGGCCCAGGGTCGGGGAGAAACTGCCGCTGGTGNTGATGCCTTCGCGCTCACTTCNGGAAACGCGGACNCGCTGACCGGCNCGCAGTACACCGCGCGCGGTCATANTCAGGNCCACCANCTTGTCCTGCACACCGGNCGCCTTNTNGTCGGTCAGCGCCTGACGGCCGACAAAGTCCCGCTGCTCCGGTANCCAGGCGATGGTCCAGCCCATATTGGCCACCAGCGGCGAGGTCTGCTCNTCCATNTCGTGACCGTACAGNTTCATGCCCGCTTCCAGGCGCAGNGTGTCCCGCGCGCCCAGGCCGCAGGGCGCTACCCCGGCCTCAGCCAGGGCTTTCCATAAGGCTTCCGCCTGCTCGCCAGGCAACACGATTTCCAGTCCGTCTTCACCGGTATAGCCGGTTCGNCCGATAAACCAGTCGTCCGCCTCATANGCCTGAAAGANGCTCAGTTGNTCAATGCCTTCGGCGTACTGGGGCAACACTTGAGTCACCCGGGCAATCGCCTCGGGGCCCTGNACCGCAATCATCGCCAGGTGAGGGCGCTCATCGATTTCGACATCGTAATCCNGACCGACCTCGCGCATCCAGGCCAGATCNTTNTCCCGGGTGGCACAGTTCACCACCAGGCGGTAGTGACCCTCGCGCAGNAAGTGNCCCTCCCGATTGTAGNCAATCAGGTCATCGACCACGCAACCCTCGTGATTGAGCATACCGCTGTACAGGGCCTTGCCGGGCTTGCCGTCGAGCTTGGCNACATCGTTGGCCANCAGGTACTGCAGGTAGGGTTTGGCGTGGGTGCCGCAGACGTCCACCACGGTCATGTGGGACACATCGAACATGCCGGCGGCCCGCCGCACCTGGTGGTGCTCTTCCATTTGCGAGCCGTAGTTCAGCGGCATGTCCCAGCCGCCNAAATCAACGATTTTCCCACCCATGGCGACATGGGTGTCATACAAAGGGGTGCGGTTGCCCATAGTGTGCTGGTCCAGAACGTGGGATCGGGCGGAAGCCGTAGCTCCCGTAAGACCGGTAAAAGGCCGCTATTTTAGCGGCCCGGGGGCGTTTTAACCAGTGGTGACTCGTTGGCCGGTCAGGGTTTCGGGCCGGAACCGGAGCTGAGGGTGGTNGCGGTGCGCGCNGGCAGCCGACTCTGGCGGATCATCAACATCACGGGCGCGATACTCAGGATNACCAGGGTCAGGGCCGGNAGGGCGGCCCGGCGCCACTGGCCCTCGCCGGTNAGNTCGTAAATGCGCACCGCCAGGGTGTCCCANCCGAAGGGGCGCAACAGTAGGGTGGCGGGCATCTCTTTCATGGTGTCCACCAGAACCAGCAGCGCCGCGGTCANTAATCCGGGCGTCAGCAGAGGCAGGTACACCCGNAGCAANACCCGCCACTGATTGGCGCCCAGACTGTGGGCGGCCTCCTGGTAACTGGGGCGAATGCGCTCCAGGCTCGACTGCACCGGGCCAAACGCNACCGAGAAAAAGCGGATGGCGTAGGCGAGAATNAGTGCCAGCAGGGTGCCCACCAACAANTGTTGGGTCTCCAGGCCCAGCAATGCCTGGACGCGGTTGATGANTTCCCGGTCAATAAACGCAAAACCGATCATGATACCCACCGCNAGCACCGAGCCGGGCAGGGCGTAGCCCAGACTGGCCAGGCGCACCGCGCCACTGACNTGATGCTTGCCCAGCAGGCGCTGGCCGTAGGCCACCAGCAACGCGAGCAGAGTGGTGGCCAGCGCTGCGACACCGCCGAGAATGAAGGTGTGGCGAATCAGGCTCCAGTAGCGGNTGTCCAGGGCGGCGGCGCCTTCGGCCCAGGTCCACAGGGCCAGNTGGCCAATGGGGATGGCAAAGGCCACCACAAACACCGTNATGCAGTAGCCNCTGGCCAGCCAGGCCTGGNCGCCCTTGAGAGGGTAGCGCTGGGTTTCCCGGCGCGGAGTCTGGTGGAAGCGGCTGCGGCCCCGGCCNTTCTGNTCGGCNAATAACGCCAGGGCGACAAACAGCAGNAGNANCGAGGCGAGCTGGGCGGCGGCGGTCAGGTTGAAAAANCCAAACCAGGACTTGTAGATGGCGGTGGTGAANGTGTCGTANTTGAACACNGCCACCGCNCCNAAATCCGCCAGAGTNTCCATCAGCGCCAGGGAAATNCCCACCGCAATGGCNGGCCGGGCCATGGGCAGGGCGACCCGCCAGAAGGCNCCCCAGGGGCCTTCGCCAAGCAGCCGGGCNGCGTCGGTCANGCCGCGGCCCTGAGCGATAAAGGCACTGCGGGCGAGCATGTAGACATAGGGGTAGAGAACGCAGGTCATGATGAACACGACCCCGAGCGGGCCCCGNACCGGCAGGAAGGCGACGTCCGGGCCGAGCCAGGCNCGCCAGAGGCTCTGAATNGGNCCGGCGTAATCGGTNATCGCCAGNAACACAAAGGCGACCACATANGTGGGNACNGCCAGNGGCANCATNAGCGCCCAATCCAGCCAGCGTCGGCCGGGAAAGTCACAGACCGCCACCAGCCAGGCGAGACTGACGCCCAGCAGGAGCGTCCAGAGCCCGACNCCCACCACCAGAATNAGGGTGTTTTCCAGNAGCCGNCCGAGCTGGGTCTGAATCAGGTGCTGCCAGATATCCGTCTGNGCATCCCCCCAGCTCAGGACGATCACNCTNACCGGCATNANCACCAGNACCGCCATGAACCANACGGGCAGGTGCCANAGGCGGGCCTGCCAGTAATGGCGGCGGCGTTCGCGCTGAATCACGCTGTGAGTCATGGCTGGATTGGTCAATCGAGGACCCTGAAGCACGGGTTTAAAAACAACAACGGGAGCCGGCCCGGTCAGGCCGACTCCCGATACGACGGTACCTGCGGGTACCGATTACCGATAGCCGGCGCGATCCATCAACTTGATGGCATCGCTNTGCAGGCGACCGGCGGATTCTACATTGACCGAGTCCGCTTTGAAATCGCCCCAGGCGGCGACGAAGTCAGAGGGCTCGACGCTACCGTTGGCGGGGTACTCCTGATTGGCCTCGGCAAATTGCTCCTGGGCTTCCGGGCTGGACAGCCACTCGAGCAGGGCCTGAGCCGCTTCGGGCTGTTTGGCGTGCTTGGTCAGGCCGGCGCCGGAGACGTTGACGTGCACCCCGCGACCGTCCTGGTTGGGCCAGAAGATGGCCAGTTTCACCTCCGGATTCTCTTTCTGAAGGCGGCCGAAGTAATAGGTGTTNACCAGGGTGACATCACACTGACCCGCCAGCACCGCTTCCATGGCCGAGGTGTCGTTGGAGTGCGGAGCGGTGGCCAGGTTGTCCACCCAGCCGGAAACGATCTCTTCCGTCGTCTCTTCTCCCAGGGTGTTGATCATGGTGGCGACCAGAGACTGGTTGTACACCTTCTTGGCGGTACGCAGGCACAGGCGGCCCTGCCATTGATCATCGGCCAGCGCCTCGTAGGTGCTCAGCCCGCTGGGGTCAACCCGCTCGGTGGAGTAGACGATGGTGCGGGCACGCACCGACAGGCCGAACCAGTCGTTGTTGTCCGCCTGCAGATGGTCGGGAATATTGCGCTCCAGCACCTCGGACTCAACCGGCTGGAACAGGCCTTCCTGGGAGGCCTGCCAGAGGTTGCCCGCATCCACGGTCAGCAGCAGGTCCGCCGGGGTATTGCTGCCTTCGGCCTTCAGCCGCTGGATCAGGGCACCGGCGCTGTCGGTAATGAAGCGGACCTTCACGCCGGTTTCCTCGGTGTAGCGCTCGAAAATCGGCTGGATCAGGTGTTCGGCGCGGGCCGAATACACCGTGACGGTGGGTTTGGCCTCGGTCTGCTCGGCCTGGCCTTGGTCGCCGGAGTCGCTGCAGGCCGCCAAGAGCAGGCCGGTGGTTCCAGCCAGCAGGCCGCCAATCAAAGTGCGGGTCAGTTGTTTCATAAAGAAGCCACCTAATGTGCAGAGAATGCTGTTATACAAACAGGAAGTGTAACGCTGCCTAAGATGATAAGTATTCTTATTTACAGAAGCAAACGCTTTCTTAACGTTTTTAACCCGCGAAGTGGTCCTTGAGACGTCTACACTTGGGCTGCTTCCGCTTTGGGCTTACACTGAGCCCTTTTCCATCACTATTTCCGCCAAAGTGCGACAGGGGAGTGCCGGGTGAAACTGTTAAGACGTCTGCTCAAGGTTCTGGTAGCGCTGGTGTTGTTGATTGTGATCGCCGCGGTCGCACTGGTGTTCGTCTTCGATCCCAATATGTTCAAGCCGCGCATCGAGAGTCTGGCCCGGGAGCAGGGAGTTGAGCTTGAGATCAACGGCAACTTGGGCTGGCAGTTGTGGCCCGCCCTGGGGGTGGAGGTCAACGATATCCGGGTCGCCGCGGTGAGCGCGCCGGATGACGCCATTGCGGAGCTCAACCAGGCCAGCCTGCGCCTGGCCATTCGCCCGCTGTTGCAGGGCGAAGTGTCGGTGCACCACATTCTCATTGATGGTGCGGCGCTGGACCTGATCGTGGACGAGCAGGGGCAGGGCAATTGGGAAGCGCTGCTGCCGGAGGAAAGTACCCCGGAGCAGCCCGCGCCGGAACCCGCAACCGCCAGTGAAGCCGAGTCCGGCAAGGCGCTGCAACTGGCTGTGGAGCAGATCACCCTGAGCAATGCCTCACTGCACTATCGCGACCTCGGGACCGGGCAGGACCTCACCCTCTCGCCTCTGAATTTCGGTATTACCGGGTTCAACCTGCAGGGCCAACCGTTCAGTCTCGCGCTGGGCTGGGAGGCGTCCATTGAAGACCCGGCCACGCTCGGCAATGAACCACTGGCGGTGGCGGGAGAACTGGATGGGCGGATCACTCTGGCGCAGGACTTTTCTCATTTGGAGCTGAGCAACGGCCGTTTGCGGGTCGAGTTGGCTCGGGCCGGCGCCTCCGACGATATTCGCCTGACCATCAACGCCCGCGTGGATGAGCTGCTGACCAGTCCGCGTTATCAGAGCGACCTGACTCTGGAGCCGTTCAGCCCGAAGGCGCTGATGGCGGTACTGTCCTTACCAGCGCCAGAACTGGCGGACCCGGAGGCTCTGTCCCGGGTTGCGGTGAGCGCCCGGGTCGAAGGCACCACCGAGCAGGTATCGGTCGATCCGCTGCGCCTGGAATTGGATGAAACCACCATTGAAGGGCGGGCGGCGATCACCGATCTGTCGCAAATGGCTCTGAACGTCGCACTGACGGGCGACCGGATCAATATCGACCATTACCTGCCGCCTCCGTCCGAGGAAGCGGTGGAGGAAGAAACCGGGAGCACCGGAGACGAGCCCCTGATCCCACTTGAGCTGATCCGCTCACTGGATGTCGCCTTTGGTCTGGATTTCGGCGCCCTGACGGTCAAGGACCTGGAAATGCAGGACCTGAGCGTGCGCCTGCTGGCCCGCGACGGCGTGGTCAATCTGGAACGGGCCACGCTCAACGCCTACCAGGGCCGGTTCGATGCCAATGCCCGCGTCGACGGTACCGGGGAGACGGCAGTGGTGGATCTGGTGGCGGACCTGAGCGGGCTGGAACTCGGCCCTCTGCTGACCGCCCTGGAGCTGGACGAAAAGCTGCAACTGACCGGCGCATTGAACGCCGATGTGGCCGCGGATACCCGGGGCCTGACCATGAATGAACTCACCTCGGCGTTGGATGCGCAGGCCGCCTTCTCCGGCGCTCAAGTGCGGCTCGCGCCGCTGAACGTCGAGCAGAAGTTCTGCGAAATCGTCAACCGGGTGACGCAGGCGCAAGCCGATCCGCAGAAAGCCTGGGCGGATTACACCGAAATGAAAGCCCTGTCCGGCAANGTTACCATCCAGGATCAGGTGATTCGTCTGGAATNCCTGCAGGCCGGAGTGGAGCGCCTGACCCTTGGGGCNCAGGGTAAACTGGACATGAAACAGGCGCTGTACGACTTTACCCTGCCCATGCGCCTGGGCAGTGAGAGCACCAGTGAAGGGGGCTGTCAGGTCACCAGCAATTACTGGCTGGACCGGAGCCTGTCGCTGCTGCGCTGCCGGGGTTCACTGGATGACCTCAACCCACTTGGCGACTGTGGGCTCGACAGCGACGGAGTGCAGTCCCTGATCAAGGACTTCGCCGCCTACAAACTNAAAGAGCANCACGGCGAGCGCATTGAAGCGGAAAAGGCCCGCGCCCAGCAAAAAGTGGACGAGGAGAAAGCCCGCGCCCGGGAGAAGCTCGATGAGGAAAAACGCGAGCTTGAAGACCGGGTACGCGAGCGNCTGCTGGGTGGCGACNATGAAGAGGCGACCGATGAGTCCGGCGAGTCCGAACCGAGTGCGGAAGAGCGGCTGAAAGATCTGTTCCGCCGCTGATGGTCGCGACGGTGTGTGTGGTACCCGACTGAAGTGAAACGAGCCGTAAATGAGTGATACCCCCTTTGCCCGTGCCGTGCTGCGTTGGTTTGATCGTCACGGGCGCAAGCATCTGCCGTGGCAGCAGAACATCAATGCCTACCGGGTCTGGTTGTCGGAGATCATGCTCCAGCAGACCCAGGTGACCACGGTCATTCCCTATTTCGAACGATTCATGGAGCGCTTTCCCACGGTCGAGGCACTGGCTGAAGCCCCCGTAGATGAAGTGCTGCACCTGTGGACCGGACTGGGCTATTACGCCCGGGCACGCAACCTGCACCGNTGCGCCCAGCAGGTGGTGAGCGAGCATGGCGGTGCCTTCCCCCGCAGTGTCGAGGCGCTGAGCGATCTGCCGGGTATTGGCCGGTCCACCGCCGGCGCCATTGCCAGCATTGCCTATGGTGAACACGCGGCGATTCTCGATGGCAACGTCAAACGGGTGCTGNCCCGTCACTATGCGGTACCNGGNTGGCCGGGCCAGACCGCGGTGCAGAATGCCCTCTGGGAGTACGCCGAGGTCAATACGCCAAAACGTCGGGTGGGGGATTACACCCAGGCCATGATGGATCTGGGGGCGACCCTGTGCACCCGCACCCGCCCGCAGTGCGACCAGTGCCCGGTGAATGACAGCTGCATCGCCCGGGCCCAGGGTAATCCCACCGATTATCCGGGCAAGAAACCGAAAAAAGACAAACCGGTCAAAGCCGTGCAGTTCCTGATGTTGCGCAACCCCGCGGGGGATATACTGTTGCAGCAGCGCCCACCCCAGGGCATCTGGGGTGGCCTCTGGGGGTTCCCGGAGCTGGCGCGGGAGNAAGACGCNCAGGTTCANGTGCAGGACCACTANGGCGAAGTCGTCGATCGGGAAATCTGGGACAGCTATCGGCACACCTTCAGCCATTATCACCTGGATATCACCCCNGTGCTGTTGCAGCTGGCGCGGGAGCCGGACAGGGTGGGCGAGCGGGCTCAGACCTGGTATCGGCTCGATCGGCCCGAAGCACTGGGGTTGGCCGCGCCGGTCAAAAAGCTGTTACAGCAATTGGCGGAGCTGGACCCGCGCGCCCTGACNGCGGCGGAATAAANANCACAGGAGATTCAGATGAAAACNATAATAATGACCGCNTTNAGCACCCTGNTTGGGCTGACATCGCTGGCGGCATCGGCAACGGAATTTGAGCCCTTTCAGACCTACACCCGGCCGGCCCTGCCGTTGAACGGGGAGTGGAAAATTATCGTCGACCCCTATGAAAACGGCTATTACAACTATCGCTACGAGCCGTTTGACCAGATGGACAATCCGCCGCGCAGTGCCTATTTTCGNGATGCCAAACCGCGCCACTCCGGCGAACTGATCGAATATGACTTTGACGCCTCCGAGAGCCTGACTGTGCCGGGGGACTGGAATACCCAGAAAGAAAAACTGTATTACTACGAAGGCTCCATCTGGTATCGCAAACTGTTCAATGCGCCCNCGACCGAAGGCAAGCAGCGCACGTTCCTGCATTTTTCCGCAGCGAATTATCGNGCCGATGTGTACCTCAATGGCGAAAANCTCGGGCACCACGTCGGCGGTTTNACCCCGTTCTATTTTGAAACCACCGGCAAGCTGAANCCCCAGNNCAANTCNCTNGTNGTNAANGTGGATAACANACGCNANCGTGACGGNGTGCCCACTCTTAACACCGACTGGTGGAACTANGGCGGCATCACCCGNAGTGTGCGNCTGCTGGTGACTCCCGAAGTGTTCGTNCGNGATTANAAAATTCAGCTCAATGACCACAAAACCGGGGAGCTGTCCGGCTACGCGGTGGTCGATGGTGCCGGCGCCGGTCGGGANGTGCGNCTGACNNTNCCGCAACTCAANATCGATGTNCGGGCCACCACCAACGCCGAGGGNNTTGCGACCTTNAGCGCTCNAGCNGTGGGNGCNCANCTNTNGTCGCCGGACAGCCCGCGNATGTATCAGGTCATTGTGCGCACGGGCAACGACCGGCTGGATGACGAAGTGGGGCTGCGCACCATTGAAGCCGAGGGCAAACAGTTGCTGTTGAACGGCAAACCGGTTTTCCTGCGGGGTATTTCCCTGCATGAAGAATACGCCGTGGACGGCGGTGGTCGCGTCACCTCCGTGGAAGAAGCCCGCAAGCAGCTGCAGTGGGCGCGCGACCTGAATGCCAACTTTGTGCGCCTGGCACATTACCCGCACAACGAACACATTGTCCGTCTGGCAGACCAACTGGGCGTCATGCTCTGGTCGGAAATTCCGGTGTACTGGACCATCAACTGGGACAGCGAAGAGACCTACCAGAATGCCCAGGCGCAACTGGAAGAAATGATCGGACGGGACAAAAACCGCGCCTCGATCATCATCTGGTCACTGGCCAATGAAACGCCGGTGAGTGAGGCGCGCAATCGGTTCCTGACCCGTCTGGCCGACCGGGCCCGTTCCCTGGACAGTAGCCGCTTGATCAGCGCCGCCATGGAAAAGCACTACGACCCCGAGAATCCCGAGCGTGCCATCGTGGAGGATCCCCTGGCGGAGTTGATGGACATTGTCAGCTTCAATCAATACATCGGCTGGTACGATGGATTACACGAAAAAGCCGAGCGGGTCACTTGGCACATACCCTACGACAAGCCGGTGTTTATCAGCGAGTTCGGAGCCGGTGCCAAGCAGGGCCTGCAGGGCGACTCCAACACCCTCTGGACCGAGGCCTATCAGGCCGAGTTGTACCGCAAAACCCTGGCTATGCTCGACAAGATCGATGGTTTTGTCGGTACCTCACCCTGGATTCTGGCGGATTTCCGCTCGCCGCGTCGTACGCTGCCGGGAGTTCAGGACGACTTCAACCGCAAGGGCCTGCTGTCCGAAACCGGCGTACCCAAGGAGGCCTTTGGCGTGCTCCGCGAATACTATCGTCAGCGCGCTCTGGAGCGGGTCACTGTGGAAAAGGCCGAACAGAGTGAGTAGTATCCCGGCCACATTGAAGGCTTAGGAGGCACGCCGTATGTCCCGCACCGTATTCTGTCGCAAGTACCAACGTGAGCTGGAGGGCCTGGAGCGTCCTCCACTGCCCGGCCCCAAAGGGCAGGACATCTATGACAACATCTCCCGCCAGGCCTGGCAGGAGTGGCTGGCGCATCAGACCATGCTGATCAATGAAAAGCATCTGAATCTGATGGACATGGGTTCGCGCACTTACCTGAGCGAGCAGATGGACAAGTTTCTCTCCGGGGACGATTACGACAAGGCCGAAGGCTACGTCCCACCCAGTGACACCGACGGCGCATCCTGACGGACGCCCCCGATGGCCAGCGCCATTCGCACCCTGTTGATCATCAACCCCGGCAGCCGTCGGGGTTCCGAGGCGACGCTCGATGAAGGGGTCGAGCGCCTGCGCAGCGCCGGATTTGAGGTGGAGCTCTACCTCTCAAAGGGGCCGGAACAAAGCCGCCGGGCGGTGCGCGAGCGCCGCGAGCAACTGGATCTGGTCATCATGGCCGGGGGCGACGGCACCATCAGCTCCATGGCCCAGACCCTGTATGAATGCCAACTGCCGCTGGCGATCCTACCGCTCGGTACCGCCAACGACCTAGCCCGCACCCTGGGGGTGCCTCAGGAGCTGAACGCCGCCTTTGACGTCATTGCCGCCAACCCGCGTCGCCGAATCGATCTGGGCGTGGTCAACGACCAGTATTTTTTCAATGTGGCGAACCTTGGCCTGGGGGTGCAGGTCACAGAAGAGCTGACCGATGAGGTCAAGAAACAGTGGGGCGTGTTCAGTTACCTCAGAGCGTTCTTCGCCGCGCTGCTGCGCCGTCGTCAGTTCCGCGTCCGACTGACCGTCGATGGCCAGCGCCAGAAACTGCGCTCCATCCAACTGGCGGTGGGCAACGGCCGTTACTACGGTGGCGGTAACGTGGTCCGGGATTGCGCCAGCATTGACGATGGCCTGCTGTCGCTGTACAGCGTACGTCCCCTGGGCGTCTGGGAGCTTCTGACGCTGGCGCCGCTGCTGCGCGAAGGCCAGTATGACCTGGACCACCGGGTCGTGACCGCGCGGGGTCAGCGGATCGAGATAGAGACCCGTCCGACCGGTATGTCGATACACGCGGACGGCGAGCCGGTAACCGCCACGCCGGCACAGTTCCACTGTATCCCCGGTGCGCTGGAAGTGGTGGCACCGGAGAACAATGCTTTTGAAACCGACAGGCCAATGCTATGAATCTGCTCAGAACCGATCTGCAAACCGCCCTGCAAAACCTGCACGTTGGGGTACAGGAAAGCGCGGACAACCTGCGCGACCTGGCGGAGTTCATTGACGATGATGACGTGGCGGCCCTGTTTTCAAGCCTGGCCGATGCCCGCGACAGTCTGTCCGACGGCCTGGCCGACGCCATCCGCGACGCCGGCGACCTGCCGGCGGCCCCGAACAGCGAAAAAGAAGCCGGTGAACACCTGATCCACCGCATCAGGGCCCTGTTCTCCGCGGACCAGACCGTCAGCCTGATTCGCCAGTGCCTGGAGGCGGAAGAACACCTGCATCAGGTACTGACCGTCTGCGACGCCCTGAACCCCGAGGCGCCTTATCCCCACTGGCGGGAAAAAGTGAGTGCCCACTTGGACGAAAGCCGTGCTCAACTGGAGCAGTGCCTGAAAAAACATGGCGGTTAGGCATCAGTCCTCAGGAATTTGCCAACCCCTCTTGACTCATTGAGCCTGAAACGGTTTAATACGCGCCTCTTGTCGCCGAGCCCCCGGGGCTGGCAGACCAAGACAAGAAAAGCCCGGATAGCTCAGTCGGTAGAGCAGTGGATTGAAAATCCTCGTGTCGGTGGTTCGATTCCGCCTCCGGGCACCATACAAAAACCCTCGCCTGCAAAGGCGGGGGTTTTTTTATGGTGCCAGGTGGCTGGATGAGAGCCACCGCCTGGTTCGACAAAATTGTCTGGAACAATTTTGGACGCCCGAAGGGCGGGCCGCAGGCCGAGCCCCATGGATGGGGCGAGCATTCCGCCTCCGGGCACCATACTTTGAAAAAACCCCGTTAGCCCCCATGGCTGCGGGGTTTTTTTTATGCCCAGCCATCCAAAAAGTCTTGACGCCGGCTGTAGAACAGATACTATGGGTCCTGCTAGAAAGCTTGTTTTATATTTATGCACAACCATTTCGATTCCTGCCTGTAGCAAGTCGTCCTGTCCGTCATAAGTAATAGCACCATTTCCAGCACAACCGACCCTCGGGTCATCTACACATTTTGATTGATTAAGGTAAGACTATGTCTACAGTTACTGGTACCGTTAAGTGGTTCAACGAAGCAAAAGGTTTTGGTTTTATTGAGCAGGAGTCCGGTCCGGACGTTTTCGCTCACTTCAGCGCCATTCAGGGCACTGGCTTCAAAACCCTGGCCGAAGGCCAGAAAGTAAGCTTCACCGTGACTCAGGGCCAGAAAGGTCCTCAGGCGGAAAACATCCAGCCTATGTAAGCGATTGTCGCTTCGTTAGGTCGCTTGCCCCTCGAGGCAAGCAACGAGAAACGGCGCTCCTCGGGGCGCCGTTTTTTTATGCCCGGTGTTCATGGCTTTGCCGCCGGATTTGCTACACTGCGCCCATTACCGATGCCCGCGTCGGGCGTAAGATCAGGACACCACCATGCTGGAAACCATTGGTATCAACCCCGCCGAACTGGCCGCCTCGGAAACGCTGCTGAAGCTGCTGATCAGCACAGCGTTGCTGATCACCGTGGTGGTGGTAGTGCGGGCGCTGTCCGCCCGCTACATCCGCCGCAACGTCGCCTCCATGGAGTTGCGCCGCCGCTGGCTGGTGCACTCGCGTAACGGCCTGCTGCTGTTCATGCTGCTGGGGTTGATCATCATCTGGGGGGAAGAGCTGCGCACCCTGGCACTGTCGGTGGTGGCCATCGCCGTGGCGTTTGTGGTGGCCACCAAGGAGCTGATTCTGTGTGTGACCGGCTCCATTCTCAAAGCCGGGGCTGGGTCCTTCAACATCGGGGACCGCATTCAGGTGAAGGACTTTCGCGGCGATGTGATCGACCAGAGTCTGCTCGCGACCACCATTCTGGAAGTGGGCCCGGGCAAGTTGACCCACCAGCGCACCGGGCGGATGATCGTGATTCCCAACGCCCTGTTTGTGGCCGAGCCGGTGATCAACGAAAGCTACACCCACGACTATGTGCTGCACGTGTTCACCATCCCCTTCAAGCGCACCGCCAACTGGCAGGCCGCGCAACAGGCGCTGTTGGCCTCGGCCAATGATCACTGTGCGTCCTATCTGGCCGAGGCCAAGCGCTATCTCAAAAGACTGAACGAATATCGCGGCCTGGACGCCCCCTCGGTGGAGCCACGCATTACCCTGCAGATGCCGAGCGCCGAAGAAGTTCACCTGGTGGTGCGCATCCCCGTGCTGACCGACCGGCGTAGCGCGATCGAGCAATCGATTCTGTCGGAGGTGTTCACGCATGCCGAGCTTCTTTCCCAAAAAACAGAGGACTGTCCCGCCAAATGATCCATCATCGGAGGCCGCAGTGCGTTGATCAAAGGTATTCAAGTAGATGCAGGGAGAACTTGGCCGCCTCCCGGGCAGCGATTGGGCCCAAGCGCAAGTAATCGTTGTTGGGCTCTTCCTTGGCCAGGTTGCTGCCGGAGCGGATGATCAGATAGGGCACCCCGAAGGTCTCGCACACATGCCCCAGGGGGGCGGATTCCATCTCCATAATGTCGGCCTTGAACTTCTCCCGCAGTAGTGTGAGCCGACGTTCGGTCACCCCGAACAGATCCGATGAGGTCACCACCCCAAAGCGGACAGTGTTTTTGTAGGTGTCGTTGTTGGCACTGACAGTTTGCGCGGGATAGGTTTCCATCGCCTTCTCTGCCAGTTTCAGAAGATTCCCACTTGGGGTAAATTCATTCTCCACTTCTTTGCCGTCGTCCGGGCTGTTCATGGGGCGGTAGGTCATGCCACTGGATGTCAAGCTACCGTAGTCGTGCTCATAGGTATGGGTGGCCACCACCACATCACCGGTTCTCAAATCCGGGTTCACACGGGCGCCGGTACCGGTCATCAACACCAGACGGGGGCGGAACTCCCGGAGAAAAAGAGTGGTGGTCATGCCAGTGTAGGTTTTACCGATACCGGTGATGGCCACCACTACCGGTTTGCCGTGCAGCGTTCCCTGCCAGTAGGGGATTCCCCACAGGCTTTTCTTTTCCGGGTCCTTCAGGGCATCGGTCAGTACCGGAATTTCCTGAGGGACGGCGCCGAGAATGACGATGGTCTCCGTGGGCTCGTACACCAGATCGGTGTTCGCATGACTGAGAGTTGAAAGCAGCAAAAGGCATAAGACCCCGAAGGTCGCCCGTAAAAGGGATGAGGAAAGTATCATCATAGTGGCTTCTCGTAGTGTGTTGGTAAAAAGCGGGGAGCACTGGATCGTCACGTCGATATGGACCATCAGAGCTCAACTCCGGTGCGTCTTGTGCATGACAGCAATTTCTGTACCCAACCTTAATTTACCTGACTGGATCGTCAAAAAATGGGAATTGATAGCGTCAATGGCCTGGGGAATGAGCAAAAAAGGCGCTCCTTGTGATGTTGCTGCCCACAAACTGTGCGATTTCTGTCGGGCCTGGCGAGCGTTCCGGCGCATTTGCCGAGACGTTTCGCGGCCTTCCGCAATATGTTGTCCAATTGGACAGTATTTTGCATAAGCCATCCTGATCTTTTTCATCCAACAGGAGAGGTAGCTTGTGCAAACATTGATTCTGCGTTCGGGGCTGTTGATGGCCGCGTTATTTATGTCTTTTGCCGCCCAGGCGGCGATTCCGGTAAAAGTGGTAGTGGTCGCCATGTTCGAAAATGGTGAGCTGACGGGAGACGAGCCTGGGGAGTACCAGTTCTGGATTGAACGGCTGAAGCTCGAGAAAGTGGACTTTCCCCTTGGAGCTCACGATCTGCATGTCAACGACGACGGTGTGCTCGCGATCTGCACCGGCGGTGGTGTGACCAACGCCACCGCGTCCATCATGGCGCTGGGTCTGGATGATCGTTTCGATCTGTCCAATGCCTATTGGGTGATTGCGGGTATTGGCGGTGGCGATCCGCTGGATGTATCGCTGGGCACGGGGGTATGGGCCAAACACGTAGTGGATGGCGATCTTCTCTACGAGATTGACGGTCGGGAAATTCCCGACAGTTGGGATTATGGCCTGATTCCACTGGGTGCCAAAGAGCCGAATCAGGAGTCCACCGGTTGGACGGTGGATACCATCTCCTACGATCTGAATTCGTCCCTGGTAGATTGGGCCTATGAATTGACCAAGGACCATCCGGTGGCGGACACGCCTGGGCTGAAAAGCTTTCGCGAACATTATGAAGGCTACCCCAATGCGCAACGACCTCCTTTCGTTACCATAGGCGATACGTTGGGGGCCAGCACCTATTGGCACGGTGAGTTGCTCAACAAGTGGGCCAATGATTGGGTCAAGCTGCATGCGGGTGATGATGCCAATATGGTCACCACCAATATGGAAGACAACGGCACCCTGACCGCGCTGCACCGACTGGCAAAAACCGGCCGCGTGGATACTGATCGGGTGTTGGTACTTCGCACTGTCAGTAACTTCAGTCTGCAGCCGCCGGATAAAACAGCGGCCTGGAGCACCACCGCGCCTTATCCGGATGACAGTCTGCCGGCTTATGAAGCGGCTTTCGGCCTGGGCAATCGCGTCGTGCAGACGCTGTTGAAGGGATGGGGCACCTACGAGGACAAAATTCCGGGAGCGCTTTAGCGCATTCTGACCGGGGTCGCGCGTGCGGCCCCTTCAATCGGTCTTTATCGACGTCAGTCAGGCCGCTTTGTCGCGAAGACGTTGGGCTGCCTGCGTATGCTCGGCAATAATCCGGTCGATATCATTGTCAATCAGCTCGCCAGCCTTCACTTTCCAGCGCCCTCCCACCATGACGAAGTCCGCTCGATGAGCCCCGCACAACAGCAGTGCCGCAACTGGGTCCCCGTGCCCGGAGAAGCGTGGTTTCTCCAGACGAAACAGTGCCAGGTCGGCCTGTTGTCCTTTTGCCAGCGTCCCCAGTTCCGGTCTCTGCAACAGGGCCGCGCCACCGCTGGTCGCCATGGTTAACGCATCCCGGTGACTGCATCCCGCTGCGCCGTAAGTCAGCTTCTGCATCAGCATGGCCTGGCGCGCCTCCTGAATCATGTTGGAGCCGTCGTTCGAAGCCGAGCCGTCTACCCCCAAGCCCAAGCGCACCCCAACGTGGCGCATCTCCTGCGCCCGGCATTGGCCCGAGCCCAGCAGCATGTTAGAGCTGGGGCAGTGGCATACGCCCACCCCGCTGCCCGCCAGACGTTGAATTTCGCCATCGTTGAAGTGAATACCATGGGCGAGCCAGACGCGCTCGTTCAGCCAGCCCACGCTGTCCAGATAGTCCACCGGTCGCTGGTTGAAGCGATTCAGGCAGAACTGGTTCTCGTCTTCGGTTTCCCCAAGGTGCGTATGCAGCAGCACATCTTTCTCGACTGCCAGTTGGGCGCTCTCACGCATCAGATCCGGAGTCACTGAAAACGGCGAGCAAGGCGCCAGAGCAATTCTGCAAAAGGACTCGGGGCGCCGGTCGTGATAGCGGTCAACCAGTCGCCGGCTTTCACTCAGAATGCTTGCCTCGGTTTCCACCAAGAAGTCCGGTGGCAGCCCCCCTGCTGATTCGCCAAGGCTCATGGAACCGCGTGTCAGCGTGACCCGCATGCCGATGCTGTGTGCGGCCGATACCTGAGTATCAATGGCGCGGGGCAATAGCGTGCTGAATACGTAATGATGATCAGCAGCGGTGGTGCAGCCGGACATCAATAGCTCGGCCAATGCCAGTCGGGTTGATGCATAAATGGCATCATCGTCAAGGTTCGTCCACACCGGGTAGAGCGTCTGTAGCCAGTCGAACAGACCTTTGTTCAATGCGGGGGGAAAGGCCCGGGTCAGGGTTTGGTAAAAATGATGGTGGCAGTTGATCAGGCCGGGAAGCAGCACATGGTTTGAGGCATCGAATGTCTGATCATAGGCGGTGGCGGGCTCTCGGCCTTTCGCCACCAGCTCGACGATGTGGTTGTCTCGCACCACCAACCCGTTGTCGGCGTTCTCCCCTGTGCCGGTCCAGCATGCCAGCGGGTGGCGCAGCCATAGAACGCTCATGACTCGGCTTCATCCAACGCGGTTTGCGCCGCCGGCCGCGCGGGGGGCTCAAGGCCGCAGCCGCGCAAGATCAACTGACTCAGAAAATCGGAAATATCGCGGATCATATCCGGTTCGTACTCCGCCCGGTTCATGATGGTGAGTACCTGAGTGTCGAAGTCGGCGTAATGCTGAGTGGAGGACCAGATCAGGAAGATCAACTGCATGGAGTCCACCTTCGCCATGCGCCCCTGCTCGATCCAGGTATCGATGACCGCCGCCTTGCGTCGGACCCATTGACGCATTTCGGTGCGAATGTAGTCTTTTAAATGCGGTGCGCCCTGAACGATTTCCATGGCGAACAGCTTGGATGCGCGAGGGTGCGTGTAGGACAGCTCGACCTTCTTCCGGATGAACTCATCCAGTACCACCGCCGGATCATCCTTTTCGGTAATTTCGTCGAAAAAGTTGTTCCACAGATGGATCAGGTTATCCAACACCGCAATGTACAGGTTGGACTTGCTCTTGAAATAATAATGGACATTGGCCTTCGGAATCTGGGCTCGATCGGCGATGGCCTGGATGCTGGTACCCCGGTAGCCGTGTTGAACAAACTCTTCCTCCGCCGCCTTGATAATATTGGTCAGGTTGCGGTCCCGAATTTTCCCCGCCCTGTACTTGCCGGTCGGGGTTTCGTTGGGGTCGAAGTCCATCGCGTTTTCCAGTGCTTTATTGACCATTGTTATCATGTTCTCCGTTGTAGGGCTCTGATTCCCTGTTGCCTTTATCCGTCGGTGCCTTTTACGTACCATTCCAGCTCAAGCAGATCCTCGTCGCTCAGCTCTTCACCCTCTTTCACCATCAGCTCACCGGCCTGATTGTAGATCGGGCCTTCAAAGACGGCATGCTCGCCATTGATGATCTGCATTTTAACGCTATTGACCTTTTCAACAACCCACTCGGGCACCGCGTCGTTAAACGGCGCCACATCCACGACGCCTTCCTTCAGGCCATGCCAGAGGGCGGTCGGTTCCCAGGTGCCGTCAATTACGGCCTGAATCTTGGAGCGATAAATGCTTTCCCAGTGCATCACCGCCGCGGTCAGGTGGGATTTGGGACCATAGCTGCTCATGTCCGAATTGAAGCCTACGGAGTAGACGCCGCGTGCCTCGGCCGCCTGAATCACCGCCGGCGAGTCGGTATGCATGGTCAGCACATCCACGTTCTGCAGGATCAGGCTGTCCGCCGCTTCACGCTCCTTGGCCGGGTCGTGCCAGGTATTGATCCACACCACTTTAACCGTGGCGTCGGGGTTGGTCACCTGCGCGCCCAGGGTGAAGGCGTTGATGCCACGGATCACTTCGGGAATGGGGAAGGCGGCCACGTACCCGATCTGGTTGGTGTCGCTCATGGCACCGGCAGTCATGCCGGCCAGGTAGCGCGCCTGGTAGGCCCGGGCTTGATAGTTACCGACGTTGCGCGCGGTCTTGTAACCGGTGGCGTGTTCGTACTTCACTTGGGGAAAGCGCCGCGCGACTTTCAAGGTCGGGTTCATGTAGCCGAACGAGGTGGTGAAAATCAGATCGTGGCCACGGGCGGACATGTTGCGGATCACCCGCTCGGAATCGGCCCCTTCGGCGACGCTTTCGACGTAGGTAGTTTCGATTTTGTCTCCGAACTCTTCGGCCACAATTTTTCGCGCCCGGTCGTGCATGTAGGTCCAGCCCGCATCGCCAATGGGACTGACGTAGACAAAACCGACCTTGAGCGGTTCGGCCGCCTGGCTGGCCAGGCTCCAGCCCAACAGGGCGGTGGTGAGAGCCAGTAGGGGTTTGAGTTTCATACGGTTATCCTCGTTAAGGGCAAAGCGAAAGTCGGTTACTGTGGTGGGTGGTACGGCTGCCCCAGGGAGCGGGGGGCGAACAACCCTTTCGCGCCCTTGCGGCTCATCATGAACACCAGCACCACAATGGTGACGGCATAGGGCAGCATCGCCAGCAGATTGGAGGGCACATCGTAGCCGAAGCCCTGCAACAACAGGTGCAGAATGCTGGCAAAACCGAACAGCCAGGCGCCCAGCAGAATGCGCTCGGTGCGCCAGCTGGCGAATACCACCAGAGCCAGGGCGATCCAGCCGCGCCCGGCGGAGATGCCTTCGGCCCACATCGGTGTGTAGGACAATGAGAGGTAAGCGCCGGCCAGCCCCGCCATGGCGCCGCCAAACAGCACCGCCGCGTAACGCACCACCAGAACCTTGTAACCCAGAGCGTGGGCGACCTGTGGGTTTTCGCCCACGGCGCGGATGATCAATCCCAGCCGGGTCGAGCGCATGGTCCAGAACACCAGGGCGAACAGGGCCAGACCCAGATAGACCATCAGATCCTGGCCGAACAGGGCGGGTCCGATGAGGGGGATTTTGTGCAACAGCGGTAGCTCGACCCGGGTCATTCCTTCAATGGACTGACCCACATACTCGGCTCCGAGAAAGGCGCTCAGTCCGGTCCCGAAAATGGTCAACGCCAGACCGGTGGCCACCTGGTTGGAGATCAGCGTCAGTGCGACGAAGGCGAAAATCAGTGAGACCAGAGCGCCCGTCAGAGCCCCGACAATAACCCCCAGCAACAGAGAGTCGGCGCTATAGGCTGCGATAAACGCGCAGGCCGCCCCCACCAGAATCATTCCTTCCTGGCCCAGGTTGAGTACCCCGGAGCGCTCTGAAATCATGGCTCCCAAGGCGACCAACAGCAGCGGCGTACCCGTACGGACGGTGGCAAACAGAATATTTTCAAGCAATGCGAGATCCATAACGGGCCCTCAAGTGGTCGCGACACCGGTTGCTCGTCCGTTGAGAACAAGCCGGTAGTGGATGAGCAGGTCGCAGCCGAGCAGAAAGAACAACAGCATCCCCTGGAACAGGCCGGTGATGGACTTGGGCAGACCGAGATCGATCTGGGCCATTTCGCCCCCGAGGTAGGTCAGCCCCAGCAGCATGCTGGCCAGCACGATGCCCACCGGGTGCATACGCCCCATGAACACCACAATGATGGCGGCGTAGCCATAGCCCAGGGACAGGGTCGGGATCAGTTGCCCCACCGGCCCGTTGGTTTCGGAAATGGCGGCCAGGCCTGCCATGGCGCCACTGAACAACAGCAGAAACCAGATGATGGCGCGACTGTTAAAACCGGCGAAGCGGGCGGCATTGCGGTTTTCTCCCAGCACCTGCAACTGAAAACCCAGTAGCGAACGGGCCAGCAGGACCCAGATCACCACCACCATAAACAGCGCGATAAACAACGCGACGGTGACCCGGTAGTCGAACGACAGCAGTGGCAACAGGGTGTGCTCGGCAAACAGGGCCGACTCCGGAAAGTTGAAACCGGCCGGGTCTTTCAGTGGCCCGTGAACGCCCCAGAGCAATAGATTGACCGCGATGTAGTTGAGCATGATTGTGGTCAGAATTTCATTGGTGTTGAAGTGCGTGAGCAACAGCGCGGCGATGCCGGCCCAGGCCATGCCGGCGAGCACGCCGCTGAGCAGAATGACCGGCAGAACCCAGAAGCCTTCTACTTCGGTCAGTTGCAGGGACACGGCTCCGCCGATCAGGGCGGCGAACACAAACTGCCCCTCCGCGCCGATGTTCCAGATTTTGGCTTTGAAGCAGAGTGTCAGCCCGGTGGCGCACAGCAGCAGGGGCGTGACCTTGACCGCCAGCTCGGACCAACCGTAGGTGTCGCGCAGCGGCTCGATAAAAAAGATCATCAGGCTGGCGACGGGGGCATGGCCCAGCGCCGCGAACAACAATCCCCCGGCGATCACCGTCAGCACCAGGGCCAGCACCGGCGACAGGTAGACCATCGTCTGAGAGGGCTGCAGTCGTTTTTCAATGCGCATGGGCGACCTCCCCCTGTCCGTTCCCGAAGGCACCGGTCATCCACTCGCCCAACTGCTCCAGCGGTACCTCGGCCTTGGGCCGGATCGGCGACAGCCGGCCCCCACAAAGGGCTCCCAGTCGATCCCCCAGCAGATAGAGTTCATCCAGATCCTCGCTGATCACCAGCACCGCGGTGCCGCGATCACGCAGTGCCACCAGTTCTTTGTGAATATGGTTGGCGGCCCCCACGTCCACCCCCCAGGTCGGGTGAAAGCAGATCAACACTTTGGGCTGCTGTTCGATCTCCCGGCCGATAATGAATTTCTGCAGATTGCCGCCGGAGAGGCTGCCCGCCATTGACGCGGGCCCGGTGGCTTTCACCCCATAGTCCCGGATGATGTCGGCGGCGCGTTGGCGCACGGCGGGCCAGTTCACAAGTGAGTGGCGAACGCCGTGGTTTACATAGCCGGTCAACAGTTGGTTCTCGGTTAGTGACATTGAAGCCACCGAACCCCGACCGACCCGGTCTGCCGGCACTGTGCCCAGCCCGCGTCGACGCCGAGCGACGACGCTGCAGCCGTCCAGGGGCGCCTCGTCCAGAGTAAGCGTGCCCCGGTCGGGTTTGAGTTCGCCGTTGATCAGGTCCACTAGTTCGTCCTGCCCGTTACCCGCGACGCCGGCCAGACCGAGAATTTCGCCGGCCTTCAAGTCCAGGCTGATATCGTGCAGATGAATGGCGAACTGACTGGTGGGCCTTACCTCTACCTCCTGTAATTTTAGGCGTACTGCCCCGGTATTGCCGGGTGGCAGGTCGTGATCCAGAACCAGCTCATCCCCGAGCATCAGTTTGGCCATATCACCGGCGCTGGTTTCCGATGGAATGCAAGAACCGGTTACTTTGCCCCCACGTAGAATGGTGGCCCGGTCACACAATGCATTCACTTCGTGCAGTTTGTGGGAAATGAACAGAATGCTGCACCCTTTGCGGGCAAGTTGCTTGAGAACATCAATGAGCTGGGCCACCTCCGGAGGGGTGAGCACGGCGGTGGGCTCGTCCAGAATCAGCAACTGAATATCCTGCAGAAGGCAGCGGATGATCTCCACGCGCTGCTGTTCACCCACCGACAGGGTGTGCACTTGCCGGTCCGGATTGATCGCCAGGCCATATTCCTCGCCCACCGCCACAATGCGCTGGCGCAACGCGCTCATGGAACCGTATTCCGCCTGAGTCAGGTACAGCGCGATATTTTCCGTGACGGTCAGAGTGTCGAACAGCGAAAAGTGCTGAAACACCATGCCCATTCCGAGCGCCCGGGCCTGGGCGGGTCCCTCGATCGACACCTCCTTATTGTTCCACAGCACCTGACCGGCATCGGGCTTGACCACGCCATAGATCATCTTCATGAGGGTGCTTTTGCCGGCGCCATTCTCCCCCAGCAGTGCGTGAATTTCACCGGCCGCGACTTTGAGGTTCACCGTGTCGTTGGCAATGCAGCCCGGATAGGCTTTGGTGACACCGATCAGTTCCAATCGTGTTGCTTTCTCTTGAGACATAAACCTGACTGTTTAGACAAAAATGGTTTCAAGGCTAAAGCAAGGAGTATGCCATTGGCTGATTTTGAGGCGATCCGCAGGACATTTAAAAAAAATTGTCTGTCTGGCCAGATTTTTGCTTTGTACCAGTGAGACAGGGTTTGGCGAAAGCGAAAACCCGCCTGAATCAACGTCCACTGGAGGACTTATCGTGCGTTTGGTTGTCAACAAGGTCTCGGTCGACACCGGCCCCCAGGCGCCGGAGATGACACTGCTTCGCTTTCTGCGCGAACAGCGGCGGCTGACCGGTACGAAAGAAGGTTGTGCCTCGGGTGACTGTGGTGCCTGCACCGTCATGCTGTTAGAGCAGGGGCCGCAGGGCCCGGTCAGTCATACTGTGAACAGCTGTATCTGCCCGCTGGGCAGTGTGGCCGACCGGGAAGTGATCACGGTTGAGGGCTTGGCGGTCGAAGGGGCTCTGCACCCGGTGCAGGAGGCCATGGTCGACTGTCACGGCTCCCAGTGCGGCTTCTGCACGCCCGGGTTTGTGATGTCGCTGGCGTCGCTGCACTCGGAACAGGCCACGCTGCTGGCGGGCGATGACCGTGAACAACGCCACCGCATTCTCGATGCAATTTCCGGAAATCTGTGCCGTTGCACCGGTTATCGTCCGATTGTGGAAGCCGGTTCTCAGGCTCTTAAAAAACCTGCCCGATTGGCCAATATTGTGCAGAATGAGGGTGAGAGTGCACCGTTTGCGAGCAGTGAGGCGTTGTCCGACGGGGACTCAGGCTATCATCGTCCCACCTCGGAAGAGGCGCTTCAGCAACGGTTGCTCGACGAACCCCACGCGCGCCTGATCGCCGGCGGGACTGACCTGATGCTGGAGGCCACTCAACTTTACCGCTCGTTTGAAACGCTGATCGACCTCAATGCCATCGAGAGCCTCAAGAAGGTTTTGGTGACCGACGAGCGCATCGCTGTCGGGGCTGCCGTCACCTACACGGAGCTGGAGCGGACCCTCGGAGCCCGTTCCTCGGAGTTGATGCAGATGTTGAGCCGCCTGGGGTCGCGCCAGATTCGCAATCGCGGCACCATCGGCGGCAATATCGGAAATGCTTCCCCCATTGCGGATATGCCGCCCTATCTGTTGGTACTGGAGGCGGAGCTGATCATCCGCAATGGTCGCGGCGATGAGCGACGGGAAAAGCTGACCGATTTTTACCTCGATTACAAAAAGACCACGTTGGCACCGGGAGAGTACCTGGCGCAAGTGGTGTTTGAGCGGGCCGCCTTTGACGAACCGCTCAAGCTGATCAAGCTCAGCAAACGTTACGAGGACGATATCTCTGCGGTCATGGGAGCGTTTCGCTGGCGCGCTGACGGCTCTCTGGTCATTGCCTATGGCGGTATGGCCGCCACACCCAGGCGCGCGCTGGAGACCGAGGCGCTGCTCAACCAATCGAACTGGCAGCGCAAGGGCGAGCTTGATGAGGCGGCGCTTGATCGGGCCTGTGAACAGTTGTCCCACGAATTTACACCCATGACCGACGTGCGTGCTTCGGCGGATTACCGTATGGCCATGGCCGGCAGTCTGTTGCGCAAAGCCTGTCGGGCTCTGGCGGCGGCGCGTGCCGGGAAGGCCGTGGAGCCGGGGGTATTCACTCATGCGTAAGTTGACCGACCGCCGCCCGGAAGACAGTCCCGCCGCGCTCGCCTCGGGCCGGGCCGTGGCTCATGAATCCGCGCGCAAGCACGTGGCCGGCGCTGCCCGTTATATTGATGATCTCCCGGTGCCGGTCGATCTGGCATACGTTGCTATCGGCCAGTCGATTCAAGCGCATGCGCGCATCAAGCGTGTGGATCTGAGCCGCGTCAGAGCTGCCACCGGGGTTCTCGATGTGGTGGTGCAGGCCGACATTCCCGGCAAGATTGACGTGGCGCCGGTGTACGGTGGCGATCCACTGCTTGCGGGCGACGAAGTGGAATATGTGGGCCAGCCCATTTTTGCGGTGGCGGCCACCAGTCAGGAAGCCGCGCTGCGGGCGGTGGCCCTGGCCGAGGTGGAGTACGAGCCCCTTGTCGCCCATCTGACGGTAGAGCAGTCGATCGCTGCGGACAGCTACGTTCTGCCGGAACATCATTTGATGATGGGTGACCCCGACGGCGAACTGATGCGTGCGCCCCACCGGATCGAAGGCGAGATCTACGTGCGCGGCCAGGAGCACTTTTACCTCGAAGGTCAGGTGGGGCAGGCCAGTCTCACCGAGGATGGCGGCATTCATGTCATCAGCTCGACCCAACACCCCTCCGAAATTCAGAAGTTGGTGGCGGAAGTGTTGGCGTTGCCCTTTCATCATGTGGTCGCCGAAGTCCGTCGCATGGGCGGCGGGTTCGGTGGCAAGGAAAGTCAGGCGGGCCCGCTGGCGTGCCTGTGTGCGCTTTTCGCTCACCGCCTGCGTCGGCCGGTGCGTTACCGGATGCCGCGTCGGGACGACATGGTCCAGACCGGCAAGCGCCACGATTTTCTCAACCGCTGGCAGGTCGGCTTTGACGATGACGGACGCATCCAGTCCGCCAAAATGGTGTTGGCTGGCAAGTGCGGTTATTCCCCGGACCTGTCCGAAGGCATTGTCGACCGGGCGATGTTTCATGCCGACAACGCCTACTACCTGAACAGTGCTTCCATCCTCGGGTTGCGTTGCAAAACCCACACGGTTTCCAACACCGCCTTTCGGGGTTTCGGTGGCCCCCAGGGCATGATGGCCATAGAAACCATCGTCGAGGATATCGCCCGGGCCCTGGGCATGGATCCGCTCGATGCGCGCAAGACCAACCTGTATCAGCCGGGACGCGATGAAACGCCTTATGGGCAGACCATCGAACAACATATGCTCGTGGACCTGATGGAGCGGCTGGAGGAAAGTTCAGACTACCGCGTCCGCCGCGAGGCCATCACCGCGTTCAACCGGACCCCCGGTTGTCTGAAAAAAGGCCTGGCATTGACGCCGGTGAAGTTCGGTATTTCCTTTACCGCCAAGCATCTCAACCAGGCCGGTGCTCTCCTGCAGATTTACACTGACGGTACCGTGTTGATCAATCACGGCGGGACCGAAATGGGGCAAGGGTTGTACACCAAAGTTCAGCAAATAGTGGCCAATGCCTTCGGCCTGTCAGTGGAACGCGTGCAGGTCAGTTCGACCCGGACCGACAAGGTGCCCAACACCTCGCCCACGGCGGCCTCATCCGGCACTGACCTGAACGGCATGGCCGCCCGTGATGCCTGCGACCGGATCAAGTCGGATCTTCTCGCATTTGCCGAGAGTCACTATCGGGTTTCTCCGAACACAGTACGTTTTGAAAACAATCGTGTATATCTTGATAAAGACCCCGTGGCGTTTGAGGACTTTATCAAGGCGGCCTACCTAAATCGCGTGCCGCTGTTCTCCACCGGTTACTATCGCACTCCGAAAATTCACTACGATCGGACCACCGCCAAAGGTCAGCCATTTCTGTATTTCGCCAACGGCGCGGCGGTGTCAGAAGTCACCTTGGATACCGATACCGGTGAGTACAAAGTCAACCGGGTGGATATCCTCCACGATGTCGGTCAGTCCATTAACCCTGCCATTGATATCGGGCAGATTGAAGGCGGCTTCATTCAGGGGATGGGTTGGCTCACCACCGAGGAGCTGCTGTGGGATGATGCCGGGCGGGTGATCTCCAACAGCCCGGCCAACTACAAAATTCCCACCGCCTTCGATACCCCGGAAGTGTTCAACGTGGCGCTCTACAACCGGCCCAACATCGAGGAGACCGTCTATCACTCCAAGGCGGTGGGCGAGCCGCCGCTGATGCTGGCGATCTCGGTCTGGGCGGCGCTACGCGATGCCTGCGCCAGCCTGACGGATTACCGCTTCAGCCCGCGACTCGATACCCCGGCAACGCCCGAGCGGGTCTACTGGGCGCTACGTGAATGCGAGGCTTTCAATCGCACCGGCAAGCCGGTCGAGGAGGTGGCCGAATGAATCCGCGTGTGAACTGGCAGGACGCCATTGCGTATTGCGCGCGCCAGGGGCGTGGCTACGTGATTGCCACCGTCATAAGCACCCAGGGCTCCACCCCGCGCGATGGCGGCAGCAAAATGGTGATCGATTCCGAGCGCACCTATGACACCCTGGGCGGTGGCCAGTTGGAATTTCTGATCGTGCAGCAGGCCCGCGAACATCTGGCAAAAAATGAAAGTGGCCAATGGCTCAAACCGTTTCCGTTGGCCGCCGAAGCCGCACAGTGCTGTGGTGGCAATGTCACCGTGCTGCTGGAAAGTTACCCCGCCAGCGACTGGACCTTGGCACTGTTCGGAGCGGGCCATGTCAGCCGGGCGCTGACCACGATTCTGGGCGAGTTGCCCTGCCGGGTGGAAATTATCGACAACCGCCCGGAGCTGATGACCGAGTCGCTACCGGAGAATTGCCACTACCACTATTGTGAATCCCCGGTCAGTCGTATCGACGCCTTGCGGGACGATACCTGGGTGGTGATTTTTACCCATGATCACGCTCTCGACTTTGCCCTCTGTGATCGTTTACTGGCGGATTACCGCTGGGCGTTTACCGGGTTGATCGGGTCCGACACCAAAGCCCTGCGCTTTCGCAAACGGTTGGCACAGGCCGGCCACGACAATGCGATGATCGATCGCCTGGTCAGCCCCGTCGGCCTGCCCGAGGTCAAAGGCAAGCGTCCCATGGAAGTGGCGGTTTCCATTGTCGCGCAACTCCAGAGCCGGTATTACGCCGAGGCGCGCCCGCGTCCAGGGACCTCATGGCGAGAGATCAAGCGCCTGCTCGCCAGCCCCGAAAACCGGAGCGCCGACTCCACGGCCAAGGAACCTTTGAAATGACGCCGACCGATGCGATCGACGAACTGAACCTCTCCCCCATGGAGCAGGCCTTCGAACAGCTATACGGCTGCTGCCACTGTCGCCGCTGGGCCCACGATATGGTCGCCGCCCGACCTTTCGAAAATGTGATGGACGTACTTGCTCACGCCGAGCGTTTTTGGGCGAGCGCTACTGAAACGGAAATTCTGGAGGCCTTTTCCGGTCATGCGCGAATTGGAGATACCGAAAAGCTCCGCTCGCGCTTTGCCGGAAAGGCCAAAGACGAACAGGGTCAAGTACTGCAGACCGACGAATCGGTACTGCATGAGCTGCACCAGTTGAACGTCGATTATGAACAGCGACATGGTTTTATTTTTATCGTCTGCGCCAAGGGCAGAAGTGCGGAAGCGATGCTCCAGACGTTGCGCGAGCGCATCGACAATTCCCGCGCCGAGGAGTTGCGCAACGGCGCCAGCGAGCAAGGACAGATCACCCGCCTGCGGCTTCTTCAGTGGCTTCAACCAACCGAGTAGTGAAAACTATGGCACGAACCCCGATTACTACCCACGTACTCAACCTGGAAACCGGCCGCCCGGCGGCAGGAGTGGAGGTTGGTCTCTACCGCGCCGATGACGCTGAACCCTTGGTGACCGGAACCACCAACAGAGATGGTCGCATCGGTCATTGGTCCAGCGCCTTTTTCATCGAGCCCGGCGTGCATCGCCTGTGCTTTGCGGTGGGAGATTGGTTCGCCTCTCGCGGCGTGGACAGCTTCTACCCCCAGGTGGATATTTACTTCAGCGTCGAGTCGGCAGAGGAGCACTACCACGTGCCGGTGCTTCTAAACCGCTTTGGTTACTCGACCTATCGTGGCAGTTGACGGAGCGGTTTATGACGGCAGTATTTGACACGGCCTATCGCGCCGCCATTGTGCATTTTACCGATGAGCCCGATCCGCACACCGGAGCCGGCCTGGAATATTTTGAAGACGGCGTACTGCTGGTCGACGATCGGGGGCGGGTTGTGACCGTCGACCATGCCAGGGTCCTGCAACGTCAGGGCCTGGATCTGAACCGGTGTCGACACAGCCCCGACTGGTTGCTCATGCCGGGGTTGATCGACAGTCACATTCACTACCCACAGACCGGGGTCATCGCCTCTTACGGCGAGCAGTTGATCGACTGGTTGAATCACTATACGTTTCCCGCAGAGCAGGCGTTTTCCGATGCCGAGTACGCCCGGCTCGAGGCGGAGCGCTTTGTTGACCTGCTGCTCGCCCACGGCACCACCACCGCCATGGTGTACACCACCGTCTACCCGCAGTCCACCGATGCCTTCTTCGAGGTCGCCCGACAGCGGGACCTGTGCATGCTGGCGGGCAAGGTGATGATGGATCGCAATGCCCCGGAAGCGTTGCTCGATACCGCCACCGGGAGCGATCGACAGTGCCGGTCGTTGATTGAACGCTGGCACCACAACGGCCGTTTACATTACGCCCTGACGCCACGTTTTGCGCCGACCAGCACCCCCGAACAGCTGCGTCTGACTGGGGAACTCTACCGGACCTACGATGACCTTTACCTGCAGACTCACCTGTCAGAAAACCTGAATGAGCTCGCATGGGTCAAAACACTTTTCCCCGACGCTCGGGATTATCTGGATGTGTACGATCGCTACGGACTTTTGGGAGAGCGCAGTGTCTTTGGTCACGGCCTGCATCTGAGCGATGTCGAGCTGAAGCGCTTGGCCGATACCGGCTCTTCGGTCGCCTTCTGTCCGACGTCCAACCTGTTTCTCGGTAGTGGTTTACTGAATGCCCGGCGGCTGACCGATGCTAGAGTCGAGATCAGTATCGCCACCGATGTCGGGGGCGGAACCAGTTTTTCAATGCTGAAAACACTTGCGGAAGGTTACAAGGTGCTTCAGCTTCAAGGCCAGAACCTGAATCCGTTACAGGCCTTTTACTGGATCACCCTGGGCAATGCCAGGACACTCAAGCTTGATCACCGCATAGGCAACTTCGCTCCGGGAAAAGACGCCGATTTTATTCTGATCGACCGGTCGTCCACTCCGCTCCAAGCATATCGACAAGCAAGAGCGGGGACGCTGACGGAATCGTTGTTTGCATTGATGATGCTGGGAGACGAGAACAATATCGCGAGCACCTATGTGATGGGGCGGCCACAGTTTCAACGACAGTCAGTCACGGCCCAGCAGGCGACTTACGTATAGAAGGGGAACGGATTTGGACACAGTATTGATTGATTGGCTGAACCTGGCGGTACGTTGGTTTCATGTGGTGGCCGGGATTGCCTGGATCGGAGCCTCGTTTTACTTCATTTGGCTCGATCTGAACTTGCGCGAGCCGCCGACATGGAAAAAAGAAAAAGGCATCAAGGGCGATCTCTGGGCGATACATGGGGGAGGTATTTACGAAATAGGAAAGTATCGGCTGCGACCGGAAGCCATGCCCGAGAAACTGCACTGGTTCAAATGGGAGGCCTACAGTACCTGGTTGAGCGGGACTCTGTTATTGATCCTGCTTTACTACGTTCAGGCCCGTACCTATCTGGTGAGGCCCGACGCTTGGATCGAAACACCGGGAGCCGGGGTGGTGGCGAGCCTGCTGTTTATTGCTCTGGGGCAACTGTGCTATGAAGCGCTGCTGAGGACACCGCTGGTAAAAAAAGGGTGGGGGTTTGCCGTGGCGTTGATGCTTTTGATCACCCTCGCAAGTTGGTTGGCACAACAACTGTTTTCCGGGCGGGCCGCGTACCTTCACGTGGGGGCGATGATCGCCACTTGGATGGCGGGCAATGTGTTCTGGGGCATCATTCCCGCACAAAAATCGTTTGTGGCGGCGGTGAGCGAAGGACGGGAGCCGGATGCGGCCAAAGCCCAATTCGCCAAGCTGCGTTCCACGCACAACAACTACCTTACGCTGCCGGTTATTTTCTGCATGATCAGCAACCATTACCCATTTCTCTACGGCCATCCACAGGCCTGGCTGGTATTGTCCGCCGTGGGTATTCTGCTCGCTTGGGGCCGGCATTACTTCAACCTCAAGCATCAGGGCCACCATCGCCCGGCGGTGCTGCTCTCCAGTGCGGCGGGTCTCGTCGTGGTCGCGGTACTGGCCTCATGGCCCAGTTCCGATTCGTCGGCCGGCGCAGCATCGGAATTGCCTGCGCCGGCGCAAGTGGATGCCTGGGCGACCCGGCACTGTGCCAACTGCCATGGGGTTGACCCGGTGCAGCCCGGCTTTCGGGCGCCGCCAGCCGGGCTGGTCATAGAGTCCTCGATGGATCTGGCAGCGCACAGGGACCTTGCACTGCCGGCAATCCAGTCGAGCTATATGCCTCTGGGTAATATGACCGGACTGACCGATAAGGAGCGAGTCGCCCTGGTCGCTTGGTTGAAGGCGCAGAACTCTCTGGAAAAGGAGGCTCAGTAATGGTGGCTTACATTATTGTCGATATCGATGTGCATAACCCGGAACCCTATCGGGAGTATCTGAAAAAGATTACGCCCACAGTGGCAGCGTGCGGCGGTCGCTATCTGGTGCGTGGGGCGCGGACCAAAGTTTTACATGGCAATTGGCAGCCCGAACGAGTAGTCGTCATGGAGTTTCCCGATTGGGAACGTGCCCAGCACTGGGCCACCTGCGAAGAGTACCAGCCCATCCACCAGTTAAGGCAGGCCAACGCCAGCGTTCGTATGATTCTGGTGGACGGCTCGGTGGAAGCTCAATGCCGGGTGAGTGCTTCGATCAGTACGCTGTGCTGAGGGAATAGTTCGATTAAGCCAGTCCGCTTTCCCAGAGTCATATCAGCAAAATCAAACCCCGGCGATACGGCTTCACTGATCAAACCGTAGCCACTGGTCCCAGACAATAGGCGCGATGCCTTCCAGGTACCACCCTGAACCGTCAACTGCAGGCGCTGCCCCCTGTTCACATTTGGTCCCATTACCACGCGTTCCAGTTTACCGTCCGGGTGGATCAGGAAGTACTCGATCGGGTCGCCGAGGTGAAAGTAATGCACAATGTCCGAGCGGTTAAGGTGGAAATGACCTACTGGTGAGGTATCGGTCAGCAGGTAGTGAATGGACGTCATTAAAAACCGCTCGCCGTAGCGGGTCATGATCGGGTCGCGATCATCGGCCTGAAAGGTGCGACGATAAAACCCTCCCTCCACGTGTTGTTCTAGTCCCAAAGCCCGGATGACCGCTTCAGCGCTCGGTGTGGTCATTGTTGGATCTCCTTGTGCGGTGAGGCCTTGGCAGGCGGTAAGTGCCGAGACGCATAGCCCAATGATAAGAGATCGATAAACCATAGCATCAACTCTCCTGTTCGGTGGCTGGGTGATGCTGGTGCCAGTGACGGGCGATATCCACCCGGCGGCAGCACCAGACATCCTCGTGGTCGAGTGCGTAGCGGACAAAGCGCTCCAGTGCCTGGAACCGACCTGGCCTGCCAATGATGCGACAATGCAGCCCGACACTCATCATTTTCGGTGTCTCGACGCCCTCGGCATAAAGGGTGTCGAAGCTGTCTTTCAGGTATGTATAGAACTGCTCACCACAGTTGAAACCTTGTGGCGCGGCGAAACGCATGTCGTTGTTGTCCAGCGTGTAGGGAATGATCAGGTGTGACGGTTTACCCTCGTCATGATACCAGTAGGGCAGGTCATCGGCGTAAGAGTCGGAATCGTACAGGAAGCCTCCGCGCTCAATGATCAGTGACCGGGTGTTCGGACTGTCCCGTCCGGTATACCAGCCCAAGGGCGGCTCGCCAGTCACCCGAGTATGAGTCTCAATGGCTCTCTCGATTTGCGCCCGCTCCTCTTCGATAGGCATAAACTGGTGGTCGATCCAGCGGTAGCCATGACTGGCAATTTCCCAGCCGGCCGATAGCATGGCTTCCACGGCGGCCGGGTTGCGTTCCAGGGCCATGGCCACTCCATAAACGGTGACGGGTACGCGCCACTCGCTGAATAAGCGGTGCAATCGCCAGAAACCTGTTCGGCTTCCGTACTCGTAAATGGACTCCATGCTCATGTGTCGGTCGGGATAGGCCTTGGCGCCAATGATCTCGGACAGAAAAGTCTCCGAGGCGTCGTCGCCGTGAAGCACGCAGTTTTCTGCTCCCTCTTCGTAGTTGATCACAAACTGCAGGGCCATACGGGCGTTCCCGGGCCAATTGGCCTTGGGGGGACGGTTGGCATAGCCGATCATGTCTCTGGGGTAGGAATCGTTCATTATGGGGCTCACTTGGGCGAAATTATCAAAGCAGAGAGTTGAACTACTCTCATTGCGTGTTCAAAAACTGTGCCATTGGACAGGGTATGATAAACACAGTATATGCAGACAAAGTGCCGTATTTCGGGGCAATACGGGCTGAGAGTGCACCATCAAATTACAAATCTCGACCATATAGACAGGTTATCTTCTGGCGGCGCACAGCAGTAACGCGGCGTTCATGGCGTAATCAGAAAATTGGTATTGCAATTGCTAGCCAAAGGGAGAGAGTAACGAATCCAGCGCCGCACCCGTATGTGCTGCACTTGGAAAGTCCATCACCTAAACGGATCACTGAATGAAAACCACACCGCTTTCCAAGACCTTGATTTTAGCCTGGTTGTCGGCGGCCTTCTGGCTGGTGCTTGGCGCCGCACAGGCCGAAGCCGAGGGAGACTGGTTTGAACGCTTCAAGTCCAAAGCTTCAGACCGCGAACTTTATACTTTTTTATATGCCATGCCCAAGGGCGGCGACTTACACAACCATATGAGTGGCTCGGGGCTACCCGAATGGTGGTACGAGCTGGCTTTGGAGCAGAAGGCACACGGGTACGAGTTCTACACCAAGGTCAAAATCAACAACTGCAAGCCTTACGGCCATAATGAGTTCGGACGGCAGCCCTACTTGCTGTTGTTTCACAACATAATGGCCTCGACCTATGAGGATCTCCCCGAGTGCGAGCGCTCTGAATACAAGCTGTTGTCGGAGCTCAACGAAAAGGAAGTTGAAGGTTGGAAGAATAGCTTGGTGCTCAATCACGATCATGAGGGGCGGGAAGAGTTTTTTTCCACCCACTGGCAACGATTTGATGAGTTGCTCAACAGCCCTTACTTGATGATGGAGATCCTCTACCGCAATATGAAGGCGTTCGGACAGGAGGGTTTGATTTACCTCGAAACTATGATGGGAGCCAAGGGCTTTACCGAACCGGACGGGACGCCCATTCCTGCGGATAAGGTGGTGGCCATGTACAAGGAGCGGTTGAATCAGAAGGATGCCCGGGACACCGGTGTTACCGTGCGGTTCCAGGAATCAATCCTGCGTTTTGCGCCCAACGCCGAACAGCAGTTGATCGACGCCTATGAGTTTGTCTCCGAGCATCGGGATCTGTATCTTGCGGTGAACATGGTCGGACGCGAGGACAACGACAAAGGCTACCCTATGCGGTTCAAGGAAACCTTGCGGGACCTGCGTCGGACATACAGCAATGTACGCCTGTCCATTCACGCCGGTGAACTGGATGAGCCTAACCGCCATATTCGAGATACCCTGATGCTGGGTGCGGATCGCATTGGTCACGGTATTCAACTGATCAACGACGAAGAATTGCTTCGTGAGCTACGCCACGGGCCCTACCTGATCGAAATCAACCTAATTTCCAATCTGCTGCTCGAGTATGTAGAGGATTATGCGGATCACCCGTTTCCCGAGTATTTGCGTATCGGCATTCCGGTGGCACTTTCAACCGATGACAGGGGTATGTGGGACTCGAATATTACCGATGAATTCTTCGTCGCGGTAAAGGAGTACAACCTTTCCTGGAGAGAACTGACACAACTAAGTCGAAATTCCCTTGCCTACTCATTTGTCGAAGATGAAGTCAAGCACAAATTACTGGAAACCTTTGATGAACGCATCGAAGACTTCGAGTCGCGCTTCATACAACGCGGGCTGTCATCTATAAAGTCTGTTGAGCCGATCAGCCATGGCTTCATTTGCGACCAGTATCAGCTCTGTTTATCGGATTAACCAGTCTCTCTCCTCACCGTTACAGGTGACGTTCTCTTTGCCGGCGGACCTTGGTCCGACCGGTTTTTTTTATTGTAGATCAAAGAAAGTCACCAATTGGTGCAACTTGGTCCAGAGTGCATCAGCAGTGACCTCCGAACCTCATTCTTGCGTTTCCACAAGGCGAACCTTCTTCTTTCAGATAATCATTTGAATCAAATTTAGATGATCGTAACCAATTGATTTTAAAGAAATATTTTGAATAAATTTAAAATCGTAACCAAATGGACAGGAAATGGCATGGCGCTTGCAAACTTCTTTGCAGCTGTTCAGGCAAATACAAAACAGACTTTGGAGTGCACGTACTATGATCACGAACACCCGCTTTAAATACAAAGAGCTCGCATTGATTATTGCCCTTAGTAGCGGTCTGGCAAGCACCGGCGCTGTCGCTCAAGACGAAGAAACGGACGAAGAGTCCGTGGACCTCGGTACTTACACCACCGAAGGAGCGGTGGAAGATACCATGGGGCTGATGCCTAACGAGCCTGTCGAATCCGTTTTCGGGTTCGGAAAAACCCTGCTCGAAACGCCGCGCGGTGTGACCTCCGTGAGCGCCAGTATGATGGAAAGCTTCAATATTACCGACATAGACGATCTGGTCCTGATCGCACCCGGCTCTTTTACCCAATCCTTTTTTGGGGTCGCGGGTTCTTTGGATGTTCGGGGCACACCGGGTGAGGTATATTTTCGGGGCGTGCGTCGGGTAAATAACCCCGGTAACTACCCCACCCCAATTGGGGCATCGGACCGCATCGATGTGGTACGCGGGCCCGCCAGCCCAATCTATGGTCCTTCCAAAATTGGGGGCTACCTCAACTTCGAGCCCAAATCCGCTCGTGCGGAAACCGGCCAGTACCTGACCGAGCCCACGGGCGAGCTGTCCATCACCCGTGGCAGCTGGGATAAAAATATTCTGACCGCCGAGGTCGGCGGCCCGGCCAGCATTGGCGATAAGCCGATGGGTTACTACATCTATGCGGAAACCGAAAATTCCGGTAGCTACTACGACTACAGCAAGACGGATCAGAACATCCTTCAGGCTTCGTTCAACATGGATATCAGTGCCGATACGCGTTTCGAATTCGGTGGTATGTACCACGAATACGACGGCAACCAGGTCGCGGGCTGGAACCGCTTGACGCAGGACCTGATTGACAACGGTACCTACATTACCGGTACCGCGCAGCCAGTTGATACCGACGGAGACGGCTACAACTCTCCTGATGAATATGACGCCTGGAAAACGACCTTCGTCAACCCTAACAACTTCTTTGTGCCCGCCTCTTCAGCGACGGACGCGGATATGGACCCGGCTTGGGAGCTGGAAAACGCCGGCACAACCCAATTGGAAGGTAATCAGGTCCTTGTGGGGCCCGAAGACTTCCTGAAAACCAACGTTGAAACGCTGTACTTCGACATTATCCACCGGGTCAGTAACAACTTCACGATCACGAACAAGACCTTCTATGAAGGCGTGGATAACGCCAATGAAAACGCCTATGGCTTTAGTGCCACGTTCGATACCTACGCGATCGAAAACCAGACGATTTTCGCGTTTGATGCTCAGCACAGTGACTGGCTGCACGGTAGCTACCAGATATCCCCGAGTATCCGTTATACCGATTTTGAGCATGGCGAGGAATTCGACTACGAATACTTCGACCGGCGTGACTTGAGTCAGCCAATTGCCGGTATGGACCGGATGTTGCTGGCGACCATGACGGACTCCGATTATTCCAGCTACAAGGTGGGTGACTTCACCGATTACGGTCTGGCATTCCTAGCAGATTATGACATTGGTGAAAACCTTGATGTGATGCTCGGCGCTCGTTACGACAGTGTTGAGTTCAATACCGACGTGGTCACCGAAAAAGTTCGCGTTGTGCCGGACGTGACCTCCGCCTCCGAAACCGAAGACGGAGTGTCCTGGACCGCGAGCGTCTCCTACAAGCTGCCGTTTGGCTTGACGCCTTATATGACCGCTTCGGAGCAAGCCACCATCATCATGGGGCAGGGCTCTGAAATCAGCCCAGATCTGGTGACCAGTGGTGATGTGCTGGCGGACTCGGAGCTCAATGAAGTGGGCCTTAAGGGTAGCTTCCTGGATGACCGCCTGTATATCTCCGGGGCCTGGTTTGAGCAAAGCCGTACCAACTACAGCGCTCAGGATCAGGTAAGCAACAGCACCACCGAGAGTGAAGGTTACGAACTGGAGGCGCGCTTCCTGGTGACTGATAACTTCACCATGACGGCGGCGTTCACCCATGTGGAAGTGACCAATCTGACCGCGCTGGAAAGTACCGGTAGTCAGTTCGGTTTCCAAGGGGCGGGCGATCTGACCGGCGTCAGCGACCCGGCTCTGTTCTATGGCTATGTCATGCAGGGCCTCACATTGGTCGGTTCGGAAGAGGAAGCTCGCAAGGCGGGGATTCCGGAGAACACCTACAGCTTGACCGGTGCCTATGAGTTCGCTGATGGCTATCGTTTCACGGCCAGCGCGGTCCACTCCGACTCCACTTACAGCAGCTTTTCGCGTGCTGTGGAACTGCCCTCCTACACATTGCTAAATGCCGGCCTGAGCTATAGCAACGACAGTTGGAGCGTTAGTGCCCAAGTGAAAAACCTGACCGACGAGCGCTACTTTCGGGCCAACTTCCCGGATCTGTTCGGTAGCACCATCGTGTTGCCGGAGTTGCCGCGCCACTACTCCGTCAGTCTGGCTTACAAGTTCTAACGGCGATCGTGAGCTTAAAGGGCCGGTGTTGCCGGCCCCGAATTAGATAGAGGTTAATTATGCGACTTCGTAATTCACTGCTTCTGGCCGCTCTGTCGGTATCGACAGTGCCTGCACTGGCCGTCGATGACAGCATGGCTCGCCAGGAGCAAATGGACCGTGACGGCGCCGCCAGCCAGGAGCGGATTGATCAAATGGACGATCAGGCAAAAAGCGATTTTCAGAAATTTCGTACGGCCTCCCGTCGTCTGGAGAGTCTTAAGATCTACAACCAGCAGATGGATAAGCTGATTCAATCCCAGAACACGGAAATGCAGAGCATCCGCAATCAGATCGAGACCATTGACGATATTGAAACCGGGGCGCTACCGCTCATGCTGGAAATGACCGAAACGCTATCGGAGGTGGTCGCCTCTGATGTCCCTTTCCTTCAGAGCGAACGGGAAGAGCGTGTCGCCAATCTGAGTGAGTTGATTGATAGGGCCGACGTCAGTGCCGGCGAAAAGTATCGGCGTATCCTGGAAGCCTATCAGGTGGAGGTAGAGTATGGCCGAACCATTGAAGCTTATCGGGGCGATCTGGTGATGGATGGTGAAGCGCGCAAAGTGGAGTTTCTGCGTATAGGCCGTGTCGGGCTCTACTACCAAACCATCGACGGCAACCGGGTAGGCCGCTGGAACAGCGAACGTGACAGCTGGGAAGCGCTTGATGCGGGTTATCGTACCGCCATCCGCGACGGCCTTCGGGTCGCCCGCAAACAGGCGCCGCCCGAACTACTAACGCTTCCCATCAACGCGCCGGAGCAGTGAGGAAATCCTATGAAAGCAATGATTCGACCGTTTAAGGGATGGGCGTTTGTAGCACTGGCTGTTATGTTCTCAGCGCCCATTCTGGCTCAGGATTCGCTCGAAGCGCTGTACCAGAAAGTCAGTGCGGATGCCCGTGCCGAGGCGGCCTACAACAGCACCCGGGAGCAGGAGTTTCTGGCCCGCGCCAATGAACGCGAGCAGATGCTCGAAGACGTGAAGGCCCAATTGGCCGCCGAGGAGCGTCGCCGGGAAGAAATGAAAACCGTGTTCGACGAGAACGAGACAGTACTCTCGGACCTGACCGAACAACTCGACCGACGGGTAGGGAATCTCGGAGAACTGTTCGGCGTGTTCCGGCAGGTAGCCGGTGATATGCAGTCCATCTTTTTCGATTCCATCGTCTCGGCGGAATTTCCCGATCGCCTGGACACCATTGAACGGTTGGCGGAAGCCGAGGAGGTGCCGACTATTCCGGAAATGCAGGAACTCTGGTCGGTCATGTTGCAGGAAATTGCCGAGTCAGGAAACGTCAGCCGGTTCGACAGCGACGTGGTTCAGGCCTCGGGTGAAACCTACAGTGCCCCGGTCGTCAGGGTCGGTACCTTTAACGTCATCACAGACGACACCTACCTCGATTACGAATCCTCCACGCAGGAGCTGGTGGAACTGCCGCGTCAGCCTTCGGGTTCGGTCCGCTCCTCTGCGGAAGATCTGTACTCCGCTGCGGGGGATACCACCGTGCCGTTCGCGCTCGATCCCTCACGCGGTTCTCTGCTCGGTCTGCTGGTGCAATCCCCCAGTCTGGGCGAGCGGGTTCAGCAGGGTAAGGAAGTAGGCTACGCCATCATTGTGGTGGGCATCATTGGCATGCTGATTGTGATCGAGCGCTTGATCAAACTGGCGCGGGTGTCCAAGCGCATGCGTCGTCAGCTCAAAGATATGGAACACGCCGAAAACGACAACCCTCTGGGTCGGATGATGCAGGCCTACTACGAGAACAAGCACCTGAACGATCTCGATGCGCTCAGTAAAAAACTGGAAGAGGTCATCTTCAAGGACCTTGCCGAGCTTCGCCGGGGCCTGTCGATCATCAAAGTGCTTGCCGCCATTGCCCCGCTGATGGGTCTGCTCGGCACGGTCACCGGCATGATCGGTACCTTCCAGGCAATCACCCTGTTCGGCACCGGCGATCCCAAACTGATGGCCGGCGGTATCTCCCAGGCGCTGATTACCACCGTGCTTGGCCTGGTGGTCGCCATTCCGCTGTTGCTCTCCAGCAGCCTGCTCAGCAGCCGCGTGCAGCAGCTGAGCAAGATGATTGGTGAGCAGGCCTCGGGCATGATCGCCGATAAAGCGGTCGACATCGCCAAGACCAAAGCCTAAGCGGAGGCCAAGATGGAAGTCTTATCCAAACTGAGCGACTTCCTGGATGCCGGTGGTGATGTGCTTTGGGTCATTCTGGCCGTCACCGTCTGGCTCTGGTGCCTGATCGTCGAGCGCTACTGGTTCTTTCTGCGCGAATTGCCGGAGAACCGGTCCGGCCAGCTCGACCATTGGCGGGAGGTCCACAGCGGGTCGCGCTGGTTTAACCAGCAAAAGCGCCGCCAGCTGTTCTCCGAGGTGGAGTGCTCGATGTTACGCAACCTGAAGCTGATCACCGCGTTGATTGCCTTGCTGCCCATGCTCGGGTTGCTCGGCACCGTGACCGGCATGATCCAGGTCTTCGATGTGATGGCGTACATGGGTTCAGGAAACCCGCGTGCCATGGCGGACGGCGTCAGTGCCGCCACCATTCCCACCATGGCGGGCATGGTGGTGGCGATTCTCGCCATCCCTTTTGCGACGGAGTTGAACCGTCGCTACCAGCGCGAACGGCGGCGGTTACACACCGCCATGTCGCGCGAAGAATGACAGGCCACCGAGGTTGCTATGAGTGATAACCAGTTTTTCATGAACGAAGACGACGACAACGATATCGACATGACACCCATGCTCGATGTGGTGTTCATCATGCTGATTTTCTTTATCGTCACTTCGACTTTTGTCAAAGAGGCGGGCGTCGATGTCACTCGGCCCCAGGCGGACACCGCCATGCAGGCAGAAGCCAACAGCATTCAGATTGGCATCGACGCCTCCAACCAGGTGTTTATGGACAAGCGTCAGATCGACAAGCGCGCGATCCGCGCTAACGTAGAGCGCGGTCTGGCGGAAAGTCCGGGGGCGGCGGTCATCATTGTTGCCGACCGCGACTCCAATACGGACACCTTGATTCAGGTGATGGACCAGGCCCGGCTTGCCGGAGCCGAATCGGTATCGGTGGCGTCGGAGAATAACTGATGTGGGTGAAATATTCGGTAAGTTTGGGCGCGGCGGCGCTGCTTGGCCTGCTGATCTTTATCGGCATGCAGGTGCTGATCGCCACCGAGGGTCGGTTCGCCGATGGCAGTGGTGATCAGCCCGCTTTGAACTTCGTTCGCATCGATGCGGCAGAGGAAAAGGTGGAAACCAAAGACCGGCGCACTCCCGAGGAACCTCCGGAGCCGGATACGCCACCGGAAACTCCCACGGCCGCGGTGGAAGACAATCAGGTGCAGAACCAGAACGCGCTGTCGATGGACATGCCGAGTATGGATATGCCCTTGCAGACCGGCGGTGGGCCCAATATGGCGGGCCTGTCCGGAAGTGGTGGCACCGGTATGGGGGGCTTTGATTCGGATGTGATTCCCACGGTGAGAATTCCACCGAACTATCCGCAGCGCGCCCGTCAGGCCAAGCTGGAAGGTTACGTCACGATGCACGTACAGATTCGCGCGGACGGAACCGTCTCCAATGTCGAAGTGGTTGAGTCGAACCCTCCGCGCTTGTTTGACCAGGCCGCGGTCCAGGCCATGCAGCGCTGGCGCTTCCGCCCGAAAATGGTGGACGGTGAAGCTCAGCCCCAGCAGGCACGCCAAACGATCGAATTTACGCTGAGAGACTGACCGACATGAGTACTGTTATTGCAAACTGTCTGCGTCGTATTCGCCGACCCCTAACAGTGACGCTTCTTATAGGGTGCAGCGCTCTTGCCGTTGCTCAAGACGACTCCCTGAGTGGCAGCACTTACAACAAGCTGACCGACATTCAGGAGTTGATGGCGGAAGAGAAAACCGAAGAAGCGTTGACAGAACTTTGGGAGCTGCGTGAGGAGGTAGACCCGGACACCATGGACCTGGCCATGGTGCTGCAGATGCTCGGCTACGCTGAGCTTACCCGGGATAACCATTCTGAGGCGCTGGAATTGATGCGCGCGAGCCTGGATATCGGAAAGCTGCCGGAGCAAATGAAGGTGGAGCTTGGCTACATGGTGGCCCAGCTTTACGCCGCGCAGGAGCAATTTGACGAGGCCATCCGTTTTGCTCAGGTGTGGTTCGAAACCCTCGAAGAACCCAAACCGCAACAACTGATGTTCATGGCCAACCTGCTGGCGCAGACCGAGCGCTACGCCGATGCGATTCCGTTCGCTGAGCAGGCGGTCACCATGACTGACGAGCCTCAGGAGAGCTGGTACCAACTGCTGATTGCCGCCAGCTTCCAGTTGGAGGAGTACGACAAAGCCGCCCGCTTTCTGAAGGGCGCCGCTGGCCACTGGCCGGAAAAGTCCCAGTACTGGGAACAGTTGGCCAGTGTCTACCTGATGCTGGAACAGGAAGGAAAGGCGCTGGCCAGCCTGCAGCTCGCCTGGCGCAACGGGGTACTGGAAAAGGAAAGCTCCGTACGCTCACTGGTGCAATTGGCCATTGCCGAAGGCATTCCCGATCGTGCCGGTCGTTTTCTGGAAGCAGCGCTCGAACAGGAGCTGGTCCCGCGCGATGAGACCTTCCTCGGGTTATGGGTCAACGCCTGGAACAGTGCCCGTGAATACGACAAAGCTGTGGCCGCCTTGCAAGCGTTGGCCGAAGCTACGGGCGAGGGTGACCCTTACCTGCGCATTGCCAACATCCGCGTGGAGCAGGCCCGTTGGGCCGACGCCGTCGCGGCGCTGGAAAGCGCGCAACAACGGCCCCTGAAAAAGCCCGGACAGGTCTGGTTGACCTTGGGTATCGCTCTCACTGAACAGGAAAATTTTGAAGCGGGGCTGAACGCTCTGCGCGAGGCACGCGCCTACGATGATACTCGGGAGCAAGCCAACGGCTGGCTTAAATACGCAGAAGGCCTTCGTCGTCAAAGTCGTTGGCAGAGCCGAAACAACAGCTGAGCATACGCTCTAAATATCTGGAGTTACAATCATGTTCCACACATTATTCCGACCGTTTCGCTTCGTCGTTCTCACGTTCTTCGTGTTGGCCGCCGGTATGGCCGGTGCAGCCCAACCCAAGGCCCGCATCGCCATACTGGGTGGCACTTTTTTGAACGACATCATTTTTCATCGCGACGGTCTGATTCAGTCCGAGTTCACGATTGATACCAAGGTGGGGCAGTCACCCACCATCTACTATGCCGAGCACAAGGGCATTCCGTTCTACTACATTCACGCCCACGGTGAGGGCAAGTGGCTGGAAACCTGGGTGGCGTTGTACGACCTGGGTGTCGAGGAAGCAATCGGTGGAGCCACCGCCGGTGCCATCAACCGCAGCATGGAGGTGTACGACTACATTCTGGTGGATGACTTCATCGACCTTAATATCGACCGGCCCATCAGCATTCCCCACGAAGTGTATCGGGACCCGGACGCCATTCCACTGCCTCGCTTTGTACCGGCGGTGGATACTGACATTCGCGACATCCTGCTCGAGGAAACCCGCAAGGCCATTCTGGATAATCCGGACTACCAGGACATCAGCATTCACGACGGCGGCACGGTTCTACAGAGTCGGGGCGGCCGGTTTGAAACCGTAGCGGAAGTGGAAATGATGGCCCGCATGGGCGGTGACATTGTCACCATGAACCTCGCCTCGGAAATGGCCTATTCCCGAATGCTCGGAATCAACTACGCCGCCCTCGGTGTCATTTCCAATCCGGCCGAGGGGCGGGCCGACTGGGACTTTTCCCTGATGGAGGAGCTCTACCCGCGCGTCAATCCGCTGAGCCTCGATATCGTACTGGCCTCGCTGCCCGCCATCGCCAAACTCAAAGGCAAGCCCCGCGTGTCCGACGGTTTGATCAACCACCCCGAAATGACTTCCCAAAAGAAACAGGACTGACTTCATGTTGAAATTGACTAAACTCTCTGTGACCGGTTTGTTGTGCGCGCTACTGCTCGGCGGTTGTGCCCAGCAGGCCACCAAGGCGCCCGAGCCGATCAAAATCAAATTCGTGGTGGTTTCCATGTTTGAAATTGGCGATGTGGAAGGCGACCAGGCGGGTGAGTTCCAGTTGTGGAAAGAGCGCGCCGACCTCGACACCGTTCTGCCGTTCAAGAACTCACCGCACGACATTTACCTGAACGAAGAAACCGGCGTACTCGGCATCATTACCGGCATCGGCACCGCCTATTCCGCCGGTACCGCCATGGCGCTGGGCATGGATCCGCGCTTTGACCTGACCGACGCCTACTGGCTGGTGGCGGGTATCGCCGGGATCGACCCGGAGGATGCCTCCATTGGTTCGGCCGCCTGGGCCGAGTACCTGGTCGATGGCGACCTTGGGCACCAGATCGATATGCGGGAGGTGCCGGAGGATTGGGAGATCGGTATTTTTCCCCGTCATACGCGCAAGCCTTACGACCCGAACAAACCCGAACCCACGTTTGAAATGTTGCAGCTGAATTCCGAGTTGTTCAATTGGGCTTTTGAACTGACCAAAGACGCCGAGCTACCGGATATGGAAGGGCTGGAGGAGACCCGCTCCATGTACACCGACCACCCCAACGCGCAGAAGCCGCCGTTCGTTCTCAAGGGTGACCAACTGGCGGCCATGCGCTTCTGGCACGGTGAAATTCTCAACGACTGGGCCAATAAGTGGGTCGACTACTGGACCGATGGCAAAGGGGAGTTCGTGACCTCCGCCATGGAAGATACCGGGACCTTTCTGTCCCTGAGCCTGTTGGACAATCTGGGCAAAGTGGATAAAGACCGGGTCATGGTACTGCGCACTGGCAGTAACTACACCATGCCGCCTCCGGGCGTGACCGCGGTCGACAATCTGCTGGCGGAAAATGACGGTTACGCCGGGCTGGATGCGGCGCTCGAAAGTGCCTACATCGTCGGCTCTGAAGTGATGGAGGAAATTCTGACCAACTGGGATACTTACCAGGACCGCATTCCTTCGGTGGCTGATCTGCCCTGATGCCTATGGACCTGCGTGCGTATACTTGGCGGCCCGAAAAACGGGTCGTCCCCACCGTTGGCGGCGGTCCTCTGTCGGGGCTGCGGCTGGCGGTCAAGGACCTGTTCCATATCGCCGGTCTGCCCACGGGCGCCGGCAACCCGGACTGGCTCGCCAGCCATCCGCTGCCCACCCGCACCGCACCGGTGGTCGAGCAACTGTTGAACGCCGGCGCCGAACTGGTGGGCAAAACCCTGACCGATGAGTTGGCCTACAGCCTCAATGGTCAGAACATTCATTACGGCACGCCCATGAACCCAAAAGCCAAGAATCGCCTGCCCGGCGGCTCCAGTTCCGGTTCCGCCGTGGTGGTGGCCGCTGGCGAGGCGGACATCGGGCTGGGCACCGACACGGGGGGTTCCATCCGTGTGCCCGCGAGCTACAACGGCCTGTTCGGTCTGAGGCCCACCCACGGCGAGCTGAGTCTGGAGGAGACCGTGCCACTGGCCCCGCGCTTCGACACCGTGGGCTGGATGACGAACACCCTTGCCTTGCTCAGGCGGGTCGGCGAGGTTCTGCTGCCGGAGGATATGCCGAGCCGAACCGCCAGCGGCCCGATCACGCTGGCGGTACTGGTGCCGGAGCAGGGCGATCAACCGCTCTGGCGCGAAGAGCATGATGCCTGGCTTCAGTCCCTCGGCACTTCGGCGGTGATTCTACGGCGAATTGACGTGAACGGGGATTGGCTCAACCACGCCAGCGAGTGTTTCCGAACGCTGCAGGGGCGGGAAATCTGGCGCACCCACGGCCGCTGGATCACCGAGCGCAAACCGGTGTTCGCCCCGGACATACAGGCGCGCCTGCAATGGAGTCGGGGTTTGACCGAGGCCGATGAGCTCGCCGCCGAGCGCGACCGGGCGCCACTGTGCGCCACCATCGCCCGTTGGTTTGAAGGCGTGGAAGCGGTGCTGATGCCCACCACGCCCGGGCCCGCTCCAAGGCTTGACGCCGCCAGTGACCGGATCGCGGTCTATCGCAGCCAATTGATGGGCCTGACGGCTCCGGCGGGGCTGTGCAGTCTGCCGCAGTTGCACCTGCCGGTGCTCTCCCGCGACGGGGCGCCCATGGGCGTCTCGCTGCTGGGCGCGCATCGGCACGACAAAGTGCTGCTCGAACTGGCACACACCCTGACGGAGAACCACTCATGACTGAAGTGGCGTTCAGCGCTCCCCACCGCGAGGCGGCGAACATCGGCCTGAAAGTGCTGGAAGAGGGCGGCAACGCGGTGGATGCCATGATCGCGGGGGCCGCCGCCATCAGTGTGCTCTACCCCCATATGAACAGCCTGGCCGGTGACGGCTTCTGGCTGATTCACGAACCGGGCCACGCCCCCCGGGCCATCGACGCCTGCGGTACCGCCGCGGAGCGGGCCAGCATTGGTTACTACCGGGAACAGGGGCTGGAGGCCATACCTCCGCGCGGGGCTCCGTCGACCCTGACCATGGCCGGTACCCTGGCCGGCTGGCAGCGGGCCCGGGAGCTGATCGGCGAAACCCGTCACCTGAAGCCGCTGAAAGAGCTACTGGCGCCGGCCGCCACTCTGGCGCGTGAGGGGGTTCCGGTCACCGAGTCTCTGGCCGCCGCCAGCCGCAAGGTGTCGACCGAACTTCAGGCGGAAACCGAATACCAGTGGCTCTTTACCCGAAAGGGAGCGCCGCTCAAGGTGGGTGATACGCTGCGCAACCCGGAGCTGGGGGATTTTCTCGACCGCCTCGCCCGCCAGGGACTGAAAAGCTTTTATCGGGGCGAGATCGCCGGGGAGCTCGCGGCCGCGCTGGAAGCGGCGGGCAGCCCGTTGCGCCTGTCGGATTTCGAGAACTACCACGCCAAGCTGGTGAGGCCGCTGTCGGTCACCACCCGCTTCGGCGAATGTTACAACCTGCCGGCGCCCACCCAGGGGCTGGCCTCGCTGATCATCCTGGCGCTCTATGACCGGCTCTATCGGGACGACTGGTCCGAAGCGCAGAAAATTCATACCCTGGTGGAAGCCACCAAGCAGGCGTTCTTGATCCGGGACCGGGAAATTGCCGACCCCCGCTACATGCGTCAACTCGGCCAGTTGTGGCTGGCGGACCAGACGCTGGACGAGTTGGCGGGGCGCGTTGGCGATACTGCCTCGCCCTGGCCCCGTGTCGCCGAGCCGGGCGACACCGTCTGGATGGGCTGCGTGGATCGGCGCGGCACCATGGTCAGTTTTATCCAGAGTCTCTACTGGGAGTTCGGCTCCGGGGTGGTGATTCCCGGCACCGGCCTGGTGTGGAACAACCGGGGCCTGAGTTTCCGGCTGGACCCGGATCATCACAACGCCCTGCGCCCGGGCGCCCGCCCTCTGCACACGCTCAACCCCGCGTTGGCCCTGTTCAACGATGGCCGACGCATGGCCTACGGCTCCATGGGCGGGGAAGGCCAGCCGCAGACCCAGGCGGCGCTGTTGACCCGCTACTGGTACGACGGCCTGCCCCTGGACGAAGCCATCAATCGTGGTCGCTGGCTGTTGGGCCGAACCTGGGGCGAGACCGATGATGATCTCAAACTGGAAGCCGACCTGGCGGATCGGGTGGGGGATGAGTTGGCCCGCATGGGACATCGGACCCGCACCGTGCCGTCGCACAGTGAAATGATGGGGCACGCCGGCGCGGTGGTCGCGCTCAATGGCGGCCCGGTCATCGCCGCCAGCGACCCGCGCAGCGATGGCGCCGGATTGGTAGGGAGGGCCCCCGCTTGAGTGCCTTTTTAAATGAATGGCTGCCCACGATTCTCGCCATGCTTGCCACCGGAGCGCTCGCCGGCGTTCTTGCCGGCCTGCTCGGAGTGGGCGGCGGCATTGTCATCGTGCCGGTGCTGTATTTCGTATTGCAGGGCCTGGGCGTCGACCCCGACGTAGCCATTCGAGTGGCGACCGGCACCTCCCTCCTGGTGATCGTACCCACCAGTCTTTCCTCGGTTCGCGCCCACCATCGGCGGGGCAACGTCGACTGGGCGCTGATCAAGCGCTGGTGGCCTTTTATGGTGTTCGGCGTCATTGGCGGGAGCGCCACGGCCCTGGTAGTCAACGGCCGGGTCATCAGCGGTGTGTTTGGCGTTATCGCCCTCCTGGTGGCCGCCAATATGCTCTTTCGCCCCAAGGCGCCGCCAGTGTCCGAGTCGCTTCCCGGCCTGCCGGGGCAGGGGGTAATGGCCGGCGCCATCGGCTACTTCTCGGTGATGATCGGTATCGGTGGGGGCACCCTGGGCGTACCCATGCTCACAGCCTGTAACGTCGCCCCGCACCGGGCCGTGGGCACCGCCGCTTTCTTCGGCCTTCTGATCGCCCTGCCGGGTGCCACCGCGATGCTGCTGGCCCAGACGCCCGCGGGTGCCCCCGCCGGCATGGTCGGGCTGGTTAACCTCGCCGGCTTCGCCGCCATTGTGCCGCTCACGGTGCTGCTGGCGCCGGTCGGTACATGGCTGGGTTCCAAACTGGACGCGCTCTGGCTCAAACGCGTGTTCGCCATTTTTCTGTGCATCAGCGGCGCGCGCATGCTGATGCAGACCCTGGGAGTGTGATATGTCCGAAACTCTTCAACCCGCCTCCAATCTGATGCGGCCCTTCTCCCCTCCCCCGCGCCTGTTGATGGGCCCGGGCCCGATTACTGTGGACCCGCGCGTATTGCGCGCCATGTCCGCGCAGTTGGTGGGCCAGTACGACCCTGCCATGACCCGGTGCATGAACGAAACCATGGCCCTGTACCGGGCGGTTTTCGAGACCGACAACGAATGGACCTTTCTGGTGGACGGCACCTCACGCGCGGGCATCGAGGCGGTGCTGGTGTCGTTGCTCGAGCCTGGGGACAAGGTGCTGGTGCCCATCTTCGGCCGCTTCGGCCACCTGCTCACCGAGATTGCCGAGCGCTGTGGGGCCGAGGTGCACACCCTTGAGACGGCGTGGGGCCAGGTTTTTACCCCGGAGGAGATTGAAACCGCCATCCGCAGGGTACAGCCCAAAGTGCTCGCCGTGGTGCAGGGGGACACCTCCACCACCATGCTCCAGCCGCTCGAAGAGCTGGGAGCCATCTGTCGTGAGCACGGTGTCCTGTTCTACTCCGACGCCACCGCCTCCATCGGGGGTAACCCTTTCCGCACTGATGACTGGGGCCTGGATGCGGTATCGGTCGGCCTGCAGAAATGCCTCTGCGGACCGTCGGGCAGCGCGCCCCTGACGCTGAGCCGAAGAGCCGTGGACGTCATTCGCCGCCGCAAACATGTGGAGGCGGGGATTCGCAGTGAACACCACCGGGACGGCCAGGGCCCGCGCATTCCCTCAAACTATTTCGATCTGGGCATGATCATGGATTACTGGGGCGAGGAGCGGCTCAACCATCACACCGAAGCCACCACCATGCTCTACGGCGCCCGCGAGTGCGCCCGCATTCTGCTCGAGGAGGGCATCAAGGCGGCCATCGAGCGCCACCGCATTCACGGCCTCGCAATGGCCGAGGGCCTGGCCGCCATGAACCTCAGGCTGTTCGGCGACCAGGCGAACAAAATGCACAACGTCGTGGGTATTTATATCCCCGATGGCATTCCCGGGGAGCCGGTACGCCAAGCCATGCTGAACGATTTCGGTATCGAAATCGGTACCTCTTTTGGTCCTTTGCACGGCAAAATCTGGCGTATTGGCACCATGGGCTATAACGCCCGTAAAGACGCCGTACTGCAGACTCTGGCGTCGCTGGAGGCTGTGCTTCGCCGGTGTGGTCACACACTTACCGCTGGTGCCGGAACCGATTGTGCGCTGGAAATATACACCGAGGAGGGCGTCGTATGAGCGTCGATCTGAATCTCTCGGAAGCGGCTCTGGCCGAGCCGGCCGCTCGCCTGATGACCCGCTGTGACGAATTGGCTGGCATTAGTTCGGATCCTGACTGCCTAAGCCGTTTTTATCTGACACCTGAACACCGTAAGGCCAACGATAAGGTGGCGGGATGGATGAGAGCAGCGGGTCTGGAGACTTGGGAGGATGCCGCCGGCAATCTGTGGGGCCGCTACGCCGCAGCCGATCCGGCTGCGACCCAAGCGTTGATTGTGGGTTCCCATTTGGACACTGTGCCCAATGCTGGTCGCTACGACGGTATGCTGGGAGTGCTGACCGCACTTTCCGCCGTCGAGCAATTGCGAGCGGCCAAGGTACGACTGCCTTTCCATATTGATATCGTCGGTTTTGGTGATGAGGAGGGCGCGCGTTTTGGCACCACCTTGTTGGGTAGCCGCGCGGTCGCCGGCACTTGGCAGGATTCTTGGTGGGAGTTGACTGACGCAGAAGGCGTCTCTTTGTACTCGGCCTTCGAACGGTTCGGTTTGAACCCGGCCAGAATTGGTGAGGCAGCCCGTTCGCCGCAGGGCTTACTGGGCTATCTGGAACTACACATCGAACAGGGGCCTGTGCTTGAACAACGGGACGAACCCTTGGGGGTGGTTACAGCCATCGCTGGTGCTCGCCGCGTTGATATTGAACTGGTTGGTCATGCAGGTCACGCAGGCACCGTGCCGATGAACATGCGGCGTGATGCTTTGGTTGGTGCGGCAGAATTTATTCTTGCAGCCGAGAGAGTGGCCCGGGAGGAGGGAGTTGTTGCCACTGTGGGGCGGTGTGAGGCGTTACCCGGTGGCGTCAATGTTATTCCTGGCGCAGTGCACCTGTCATTGGATATCCGCTCCGCAGATGATCGCCTTCGCGATCACGCGTTGACGATCATTCGCGACCAATTAAAGCATATTGAAGAGCTCCGGGAGTTGAGCTCTACGTGGCGAGAAATCCATAATGCCCCGTCAGTCGCCTGTGCTGAGTGGTGGCAACAATTACAGTGCTCCGTGCTATCAGACCTCAATCTTAAGGCGCTGCGTTTGATGAGTGGGGCGGGGCACGATGCAATGGCCATGGCGGAAATTACTGATTGCGCGATGTATTTTCTGCGCTGCAAAGGTGGTATCAGTCATCATCCAGATGAGTCCGTTGCGCAAGCGGATCTGATTCCCGCAATAGCAACTCTGGTCCAAACACTACTTCACGTGCGGCGAACGGGATGAAACCCGCGACCGCCTGTGCTTTAATGAGGTGAAGCACACAGTTCTTTGACCCTCAGGAGTCGGCGGTGCCCCTTGCCAAACCCACAGCCCCGGACTTACTCGAAAGCCTCTATGACGGCGCGATGAACCCGGAGCGCTGGCCCCGGTTTCTCGGACAATTGGCCACCCGCTTCGACGGTGGAACCGCTTCCCTGCGCATTACCGATATCGAAAAACCACGGGTTTACTCCTCTTTCACTCAGGGGTTTGATGCCGAAGCCAATCGGCGCTACATGGAAGAATCCGTGGCGGTTGACCTGTTTCGTGACGCGCTGTCGGCGGCGCCCTTGGGCACCACACTGGCCAGTCACGAGATTGTGTCCGACCGGGAGTTTGAGCGCAGCGCGCACTATCAGATGGTGTTTCGTCCCAACGGGAACTTCTATGCCATGGGCGCCCAGTTCGAGCGCCAGGCCTCCCGGGCCGCGCATATCGGCGTTCACCGCCCCCGCCGTGCCGGGCCTTTCTCCCGCTCGGAACAGCGCGAACTGGATATCTTTTATCCCCACCTGAAACGCGCCGCCCGCATGATGCAGTTAATGGGGGAGTTTGAAGTCGTGTTGGGGCAGGCGAGAGCCGCGCTGGATTGCCTGCCTTACGGTGTCTGGCTGGTGGACCGGCAGAGGCGTTGTCAGTGGTTCAACGCTGTGGCGGAAGAGGCGATGCAGACGCATGTCTATGGCCTTGGGCTCAGCGGCGATCGGTTGCAGTTGCGGGATGCCATGGAAGAGTCCCGGTGGCGATCTGTCTGTGACCGGGTGAGCCGTGGTGATATCAGCGCCGATGTGATGCCCCTCGGCCACTCCGGCGCCACACTCGTGGCCATGCAGTATCGCCGGCCGTCGGCCCACGCACTCATGGGCCCCGAGCAGGAGGCGCTATTGGTGTTTCTGTTGGATCCGGAGCGACCGGTCAAGCCCAACGCCCAGCGCCTTCACACCCTCTATGGCCTGACCCAGGCGGAGATTCGTCTGCTGGGGGAATTGTTGCGCGGCTATGAGCTGTCCGAGATCAGCGCCTGCCTGAATCTGTCCATTCATACCGTGCGGGCCCAGTTGAAATCGGTCATGCGCAAGGTGGGCGTTACCCGCCAGGCGCAATTGATCCGCAAGCTGTTGATGGTGTGTGCGGCACTGCCATCGGATGGAGACGCGCATTGACCATCGAATGCTGTATTGACCGACCGGATGGGCGTCGCCTGCGGGTGCTGGAGCAGGGAGCACCCGACGCGCCGGTCTGGATTTACCTGCACGGGCTTCCGGGGTCGGCGGATGAAGCCCGGTTGCCGGAGGCTGTTGCGGAAAAGGTCCGATTGTTGGCGTTTGATCGTCCCGGTTTTGGTGGATCCACCTCATGCCCCGAGTATACCCTGGCCATGCTCGCAGAGGATATTGGCGCGATCGCTGATGCGTATTCGGTGCCGACGATCCGCTTACTGGGTTTTTCGGCCGGCGGTCTCTTTGCCCTTGCCGCGGCCCGAGTGCTCGGCGAGCGGGTGTCCCGGATGGTATCGGTGGGGGCGCCGGCGCTGCACTGGTTGGATGATCCCGATCGGGAAGCGGCGGCACTGACCGCCGGTGCCTGGCAGGGCGCCCGGGACAATCCGGCGCAGCTTGCCGAGTCCCTGACCGCTCTGACCGGCGACGGAGCCACCTTGCAGGAGGCGATGCGCAGCAGCCTGTCAGCGGAAGATCTTGCGGTTCTGGATGAGTCCGATACAAAACACCGGTTCGCGCAGACCATGACACAAGCCACCCGACAGGGGCCGGCTACATCGGCGTCGGCCCTTTCCCGTGAACTGCAGTTGATGGTGTCACCCTGGCGCTATGAACTGGAGACGCTACCGGCATCGGTCAACTTTATCCATGGCGATAGCGACCAGTTGCTCACCGTGCGCCACCTGGAGGCTCTTCACCAGAGCTGTCCTCACAGTCGCGCCGTTATTTTGCCGGGAGAGGGGCATTACTCGCCCCTGCTGGGACCCGGCGCGTCGGCATTATGGACCGACTGGATTCTGGAAAACGCCTGACAACAAAAGCCTTGAGCGGTAATAAAACTGCTTGTCAAAAGCGACACGTTGAGGGCAAAATTCGCGCCTCCTGCGGCTCGCCGTTTCTTTGAGTCTTTGTCATGCGTTTCGCCAGTTTCGATGTGTTTCGCACTCTGGGGTTTCCCGATACCCGCCATTTCAAACCCGACCACCTGTTCCGCCATCAGTCCGAGCTGAGTGCGGCCGAGTGGATATTGTTTCCCGAGTACTGGCAGATCAATGCGTTGATCTACGGCATGGGCTGCCGGGTATTTCCCAGCCAGGCCAGCTATCTGTTGGGGCACAACAAAATTGAAATGACCCGGGCATTTCAGACCGTGGCGCCGGCCCATGTACCGTTGACCCACATTCGCGCGAATACCCCGGACAATGCCGAGGAACTCTGGCAGGAGATGACTCACCCGTTTGTCGCCAAGCTCGCCAAAAGCAGTATGGGAGAGGGCGTGTGGTTGATCGAAGAGCGGGATCAATGGCGCGAGTATCTCGGGCGGACCGACACCCTCTATGTGCAAGAGTGGCTGCCCATCGATCGGGATGTGCGGGTGGTGGTCGTCGGGGATCAGGTGCTGGCGGCCTACTGGCGACTGCAATCCGGGTTCAGTTTTCACAACAATGTGGCGCGTGGCGGGAGTGTGGATTACAGCCCCGTGCCCGCGGTGGTGGCCGACCTGGCGCTGTCGGTCGCGCGAAAGCTGGGGGTGGATCACGCTGGGTTTGATATTGCTCTGGTGGGCGATCATCCCTACTTGTTGGAATTCAACCGCCTGTTCGGCAACCAGGGTATTCCGGGCGGCGGCCAGCGTCTGCGCGAGGCGATTCTGGGCTATCTGGAGCGTCAATCCGCACAGAATGACGGCCCCAGTCGCCCGCCGGAGCCGGTAGCGGCATAACGGCGTGTTGGTTTATTCCAGCGCGCGTGTCGGCTCATCCGGCTTGGCGTAGGCCAGCCGCTCCAGGCGCTCGGTGCGATGGTAGCTGTCCAGCCCGGAAATGGTCACCGCGTCCAACGCTTCGATATCCACGTAGCCGTCCGGTTGAATCACATTCGGCTCCACATGCACTGCGACGATTTCACCGACGATAAAATCGGTGTTGTTGGACTCCAGGTGTTTGCACTCCAGCAGTTTCAAGCCGATCTTCAGGCGGCTCTCGCCGACATAGGGGGCCGGGTGATCTTCCAGATAGCTTGGTTTTAACCCGGTGGCATCGAATTCCGATTGCCCGCGAAGGTAGCGAGCGGAGGTTTGATGGGCCGGGCGGATCATGCCGCCATGCACCTGATTCAGGGTGTAGTAACCGGTGGCCAGAATATTTCCCACGCTGTGCCGCTCTACCGTGCGCGGGCGCGTCACCATGCCCATCAGCGGTGGATTGGCCCCCAAATGGATGACCGAGTTGACGATTGCCAAATTGGGGTGGCCGTCCTGGTCCACAGTGCCGACCAGATTGGCGCTCTTGAAGCCCGCCAGGGAGTTGATGAATTGCGCGCGGTAGCGCTTTTCCATCTGCTCGATGCTCGGGCGGTCAAAGTACAGGGAAGAAGTCATAGTCGCTCCACAATGGCTTGTGGAAACACTATACGACAAGGTGGGGGCAATGGGTCAAAAAAAGGGGGTGGTCGGGGCCACCCCAAAGGATCGACTTCATGAAGCAATGAAGAAGAAGGGGAAATGCTATTTGGCAGAAACGCGTCAGACCTGAATGCTGACCACACCGTTTTCCACGCGAACCGGGTACACCGGTACCGAGTGGGCGTCGGACTCCAGGCACTCGCCGGTGCGCAGATCGTAGTGCTCCTTGTACAGCGGTGAGGCCACCACGGTGCGCTCGCCCAGGGAGCCGATAATGCCCCGGCTCAGGACGTTGGCTTTGCCAACCGGGTCGTAGTTGCCGATGGCAAAGACTTCATCGAGGGTCTTGCTGTAGAAAATTGCGACCTGCTTCTGATGGATCAGGGCGCACAGGCCGCTGTTGGGTTGCAGGTCGGCTTTGCTGCATACCTCAACCCAGGTCTGTTCCACTTTCTTGGCGACGGCGGTATTCATGGTGATGCTCTCCTTAAAGGCAATCGGTCATTGAACACAAACTTCAGGAATTGATTTCCACTAACGGGATGCGGTTCTTGCGCTCCTCGTCGGTGGCGGGGCGACGCTGACCGCGCTCGGCCACATAGGCGAGGTTGTCATCGATCTCGTCACTGTTGATAAAGTGGCGGAAGCGCTTGAGCTTTTCCGGATCTTCCAGGGTGGTCTTCCACTCGCACTGGTAGTTGGCCAGGTTGCGGGTCATGTCATCTTCCAGCTCCCGGCCGATATTCAGCTTGTCTTCAATCACCACTTCTTTCAGGTAATCCAGCCCGCCTTCCAGGTTCTCCATCCACACCGAGGTGCGCTGCAAGCGATCGGCGGTGCGGATGTAGAACATCAGAATCCGGTCGATGTACTGAATCAGCGTGTCGTCGTCCAGGTCGGTGGCGAACAGGTCCGCGTGGCGCGGACGCATGCCGCCGTTGCCGCAGACGTACAGGTTCCAACCTTTTTCCGTGGCAATTACGCCGATGTCTTTCGACTGGGCTTCGGCGCATTCGCGGGTGCAGCCGGATACGGCAAACTTGATTTTGTGCGGTGCGCGCAGGCCCTTGTAGCGGTTCTCGATGGCGATGGCCATATCCACGCTGTCCTGCACCCCGTAGCGGCACCAGGTGCTGCCCACACAGGATTTCACCGTACGCACGGATTTCCCGTAGGCGTGGCCGGTTTCAAAACCGGCGTCGATCAGTTTTTTCCAGATGATCGGCAACTGGTGCAATTGCGCACCGAACAGGTCCACCCGCTGACCACCGGTAATCTTGGTGTACAGGTTGAACTCCTTCGCGACCTCACCGAGCACGATCAGCTTTTCCGGGGTGATTTCGCCCCCGGCCACTCGGGGCACTACGGAGTAGGTGCCGTCCTTCTGCATATTGCCCAGATAAATGTCGTTGGTGTCCTGCAGGCCCAGGTGTTCTTCCTTCAGAACGTAATCGTTCCAGAAGGAGGCGAGAATCGAACCGACCGTGGGCTTACAGACTTCGCAGCCCAGGCCCTTACCGTGACTCGCCAACAGCTCGTCAAAGGTTTTGATCTGTTTGACGCGCACAATATCGGCCAGCTCCTGGCGGCTGTACTCGAAGTGCTCGCACAGGTGGTTGTTCACCTCCACACCCAGGGCGCTCAGCTCGGCGTCCATCACCTGCTTGGTCAATGCCGCGCAACCACCACAGCCGGTGGCGGCGCCGGTGCAGGACTTGATGCCGCCCATATCGGTACAGCCATTCTGCACCGCATCGCGAATCGAGCCTTTGGTAACGTCGTGGCAGGAGCAGATCTGGGCCGTGTCGGGCAGGGCATCCACACCCATGCCCACCGGTGCCTCGCCGTCGGTGGCGGGCAGAATCAACTGCTCCGGTGAAGCAGGCAGGTCCATCCCGTTCACGCAGATCTGTTGCAAGGTACCGTAGGCGTCGGTGTCGCCCACCAATACCGCCCCCAGCAGTTTCTTGCCGTCTTCGGAGACGATCAGGCGTTTGTACACTTCGGCCACACCGTCGCTGTAGGTATAGCTTTGGGCGCCGGGTGTCATTGCCAGGGCATCGCCGACACTGCCCACGTCCACGCCGAGCAGCTTGAGCTTGGTGCTCATGTCGGCGCCGGTGAAGGATTGCTCGGCGCGGCCCTGAATATGCTCAACGGCAATTTTGGCCATCTGGTAACCCGGGGCCACCAGGCCGAAAATCTGGTTGTTCCACAGGGCACATTCGCCAATGGCGTAGACGTTGTCCGCCGAGGTCTGGCAGTGGTTATTGATGGCGATGCCTCCGCGTTCACCCATTGCCAGGCCCGCCTGCTTGGCGAGTTCATCCCGCGGGCGAATACCGGCGGAGAAAATCACCATATCGGTTTCCAGGTGCGAGCCATCGGCGAAGTTCATCCGGAAGCGGCACTCATCACCTTCGATAATTTCCTTGGTGTTCTTGCCGGTGTGCACACTTACACCCAGTTTTTCGATTTTCCGGCACAGCAGTTGGCCGCCGCCTTCATCCAACTGACGGGCCATCAGACCATTGGAAAATTCCAGCACGTGGGTTTTCAGGCCCAGGTTCTTGAGCGCATTGGCCGCTTCCAGGCCGAGCAGACCGCCGCCGATGACCGCGCCCACCTGACTGTTCTGGGCCGAGGCGGTAATGGCTTCCAGGTCTTCAATGGTGCGGTACACCAGGCAGTGATCCTGATCCCCACCGGGGATGGGGGGCACAAACGGATAGGAGCCCGTGGCCAACACCAGCTTGTGATAGGCCTCGGTACGGCCGCTCGCCGTGGTCACCGTCTGCTCGTCCGGCTGGATGCTCACCACCTTGTCGTTCAGGGTGTACACCACGCCGCGCTCGCGGTAATCGTCCTCGGTGGTCAGCGCCAGATCCTCGACCGTCGAGCCGTCAAAGTAGCTGCTCAGCTTGACCCGGTCATAGGCCAGGCGCGGCTCTTCGGAAAAGGTGATGATCTCGTAATCACCGGCGTTCTCCACACTCAATAAAGTGTCGATAAACTTATGCCCGACCATGCCGTTGCCGACCACAATAATGCGCTGTTTCATAAAACCACTCCTGACTAAACTCAAAATTCTGATTCCGGTTTTACCGGTATTGGTGGATGACGGCCTTCGGCCTACGCAATCGACCGCTGCTGCGCCTCACTCAAAAACTGCTCCGGCGCCAACTGGTCCGCCAACCGGACCACATCCCCCACCACAATCAACGCCGGGGATTGCACGGCTTTGCGCTCGGCGGTCTCGGCCAACGCTTCCAACGTGGTGGTCAACACCCGCTGATTCGCCCGGCATCCGTTTTCAATAAACGCGGCGGGCGTATCGCCACTCAAACCGTGAGTCATCAATTGCCCGGCAATCTCTTCCGACCGGCTCACGCCCATATAAAAAACCAGGGTGTGATTCAACTGCGCCAGCGCCGGCCAATTGGCGGTCACTTCGGTTTCGCCGTGGCCGGTCACCAAGGTGCAGCCCTGGGATACGCCGCGATGGGTCAAGGGCATATGGGCGCTGCTGCTGCAACCGGAGGCGGCGGTAATACCCGGTACCACCTCGGCGTTCACACCGGCCTGGCGCAGGGTCATCAGTTCCTCACCGCCGCGACCAAACACAAAGGGGTCGCCGCCTTTAATGCGGCATACGGTTTTGCCCATCAGTGCCTGGTCCACCAGGCGCTGATTCAGATCGTCCTGCGCAATGCTGTGATGATTTTTCGACTTGCCGACATAAAGTGCGGGGGTGCCGTTCGGAAACAGCGCGCGAATATCCGCACTCACCAACTGGTCGTAAAAAATGATGTCCGCGCTTTCAATCGCGCGCAGCGCTTTCAGGGTCAGCAACTCGGCATCGCCGGGACCGGCACCCACAAGCCATACTTTCCCGGTTGATGCGGGAGTCGAGCGGGTCGGCTTGGCCGAGGGAATCAAAGGTTCAATGTTCATGGAGTTCATAACGGTTGCCCTGAAAAATCATTTTACGAATGCATGGTTGGGCTAGAGCAAAGACAGTGCCATTCACTGACAAACCCCATGAAAAAGTTTATAACCCCTTATTTTTCATGCGCTTAGCGGGCACACATTCTGCAGCGCGGGATTTTTATGCGTTACAAGTTCACGCGAAACGAGCACCACGGACGTGCAAAGGTGCGCTGAAATAATGCAAAACGGTGAAGGCGGGCTATGAGCAATTTGCGTTGAAATTGTGCAAGTGGTGGTGCGTCGTGCGCCATACCGGTGCTCTTGCAGATTTTTCGTTGGAATGAGTGCGTGAACTGAGGTGAATTCGGCCGAACGACCGACATTTAATGGCAGGAAATGAAATTGGCGTGGCGATTGCAGTACTTGAAGGCGTGATGACAACAAACACTTTCTATATTGCAGGTTGATCCATGACAGTTCATCGGTACGAACCCATTCCCACCGCCCAAGCCGAGTCCACGGTACAGACCACCTGTGCCTACTGTGGTGTTGGCTGTGGCATAAAGGCCACGGTGAATACCGAGGAACGGAAGGTGTTGATCGAGGGAGACGAGACCCATCCGGCCAACCTGGGGCGGCTCTGTTCCAAAGGCCTGGCGCTGGGGGAGACCCTGGTGGACACCGGTCGACTGCTCCACCCGAAAGTGCACGGCGAACAGACCAGTTGGAATCACGCGCTGCAGACTGTGGCTCAGGGTTTTGTGGATACCATTGTCGAGCACGGCCCGGACTCGGTGGCCTTTTATGTGTCCGGGCAACTGTTGACCGAAGACTACTACCTGGCCAACAAGTTGATGAAGGGCTTTATCGGCAGCGGCAATATCGACACCAATTCCCGCTTGTGCATGTCCTCCAGCGTGGCCGGGCACAAGCGCGCCTTTGGCAGCGATACGGTGCCGGGCTGCTACACCGATCTGGAACAGGCGGACATGATCGTGCTCACCGGCTCCAATCTCGCCTGGTGCCACCCGGTATTGTTCCAGCGTATCAAGGCCGCCAAACAGCAGCGCCCTCATATGAAGGTGGTGGTGATCGACCCGCGCCGAACCGACACCTGCGATATCGCCGACCTGCATCTGCCCATTCATCCGGGAACAGATGTGGCGTTGTTCAATGGCCTGCTCAGTTATCTGGCCCAACACAACGCCATTGACGAAGACTTTGTCCAGGCCCATACCGAGCATTTTACCGAAGCCCTGGTGGCCGCCATGGAAGACGCTGGTCAGCGCCCGGTGCTGGCCGAACAACTCGGCGTGGCCGACTATCAGTTGGAAACCTTTTTCCAGTGGTACGCCCAGACCGAAAAAACCGTCACCGTCTATTCCCAGGGGGTGAATCAGTCCACCGCCGGCACTGACAAAGTCAATGCCATCATCAATTGTCACCTGGCCACCGGCCGTATCGGCCGGGCGGGCATGGGGCCGTTCTCCGTCACCGGCCAGCCCAATGCCATGGGTGGCCGTGAGGTCGGCGGCTTGGCGAACACCCTGGCGGCCCATATGGAGTTTGACCACCCGGAGCATTGGCAACTGGTGCGGGACTTCTGGAAAGCGGACAACCTCGCCACCCGTCCCGGCCTGAAAGCCGTGGACATGTTCGACGCCGTCGCCTCCGGCAAAATCAAAGCCATCTGGATCATGGCCACCAACCCGGTCATGAGCCTGCCCAACGCCGACAAAGTCAAGCAGGCCTTGAAGGACTGTCCGTTGGTAGTGGTGTCCGACTGTATTGAAGACACCGACACCACGCGCCTGGCCGACGTGCTATTGCCCGCCGCCGGCTGGGCCGAAAAATCCGGCACCGTGACCAACTCCGAGCGGCGCATTTCCCGCCAGCGGGCCTTGCTGCCGCCCCTGGGGGAAGCAAGGCCGGACTGGTGGATCATCGCCGCCGTGGCCAAACAGATGGGTTACGGTCGCGCCTTCGACTACGCCAGCGAAGCCGAAGTGTTCAGCGAATACGCACGCCTGACCGCCACCGACAATAATGGCACCCGGGATCTCGATCTGGGTCACTATAGTCACTTGACCCTGAATGACTACGACAGCCTGCCGCCGCGGCAATGGCCGCTGCCGACGAAAGCCCCGTTGCCCGATGGCGACCAGCGCCTGTTTGGCGATGGTGTGTTCTTTACCCCCTCCGGCCGGGGGCGGTTCGTGTCGGTACGCTATCGCGCACCGGCCACCCAGGTGGATAGCCACTACCCGCTGACCCTGAACACCGGCCGCATCCGCGACCAATGGCATAGCATGACCCGCACCGGCCTGGCCTCGCGCCTGTGCGGCCACCTGCCGGAGCCGTTTATCAGCATTCACCCCAAGGATGCCGGGCGCTACCAATTGAAAGATGGTGCTCTCGCCGATGTCACCAGCCGACAGGGGCAGGCGCGGGTGCGAGTGCAGCTCACCGATCAGGTCAACCTGGGTGAAGTCTTCATGCCCATGCATTGGAACGATGTACACGCCAGCCGCGCCCGGGTGGCCGCCCTGGTAGGTGAATACGTCGACCCCACCTCCGGCCAGCCGGAAAACAAATACACCCCGGTTCAGGTCCAGCCCTGGTACGAACAGGCCGAAGCCCTGCTGGTCAGCCGAACCCCACTGCCCGAACTGGACGCCGACTACTGGGCCATGCGCCGCGTCAACGGCGGCTACCTCTATCGCATCGCCAGCGAACAGCACCCCACCGACCTGGATAAACAACTCCAGGGCCTGTGCCAGCAAGGGGACCAACAGCTCGCCTTCGGCCACCCCGAGCGCGGCGAATTCCGGCGCGCCTTTGTGCGCGAAGGCCAACTGCATATCGCCTTCTCCGTCGCCAAACAATTTGGCACCCGGGATTTCAGTTGGCTCGGCGACCTGCTCGAAGGCGACTTCGCCGCTACCGCCATGCGCGCCCTGCTAAGCGGTAAACCGGATCAGCAACAAAGCCAGGGCAAACTGGTGTGCGCCTGCAAACAGGTGGGTTACAACACCCTGTGCAACGCTATCCGCGAAAAAGGCATCGACACCGTCGACGCCCTCAGCGCCGAAACCACCGCCGGCACCGGCTGCGGCTCCTGCCTGCCGGAGCTGGAGCAGATTATTGCCAGGGAGCGTGCGCACGAGGCGGCCTGAACTTAAAGCCAGGGACGGTTAAATTCTGACCAATCCATACAGTATATTGGCAGCCGAGCCAAAATCGGGCACACTTTGTAAACCGAGCGCGCTCGTTTACACACCGTGGCTCATAAAAAAGACAATAAATTCAATGCATTACCAAACCGGGCAGTGAATTAACGCGCACCGCCCGTCAGAAAAACGCGCATGCACGCTTTTTCACCCTGACAACTTGGATGTTCAGCATGAAAATACCCGAATATCAGATAGTTGCGAAAAGCTCTTCGAGTGAATGCTCGGAGGGATATTGCGCATGCGCGATATACAAATGTTATGAGGCTCTAAAGGTGTGATGCCACATCCATACGCTTGTGGAGTATTCGAATTATGTCGATGCTGGAGTCGGTGCCAAGACGAAAGAAAATAACGTGGCTACCTTCAGGGTACTTGTAGTACGCCTGCCTAATTTCGTCACACTTGCGGCCAAGAGATGGGTTTTCGGCTAGCGCGTGGAAAGTAGAATCCAGTTGCTTGAGGTAAAACTTGCGTTGATCTCGCCCCCAGGTCGCCTCGGTGAAACGTGCGATACCAATCAGGTCTTCCTTGGCTTTATTGGTAACTTTGAAGGTGGGCATTAATGAGCTTCGCTGTCCAATTCATCCATAAGGGAATGGTAGCTGTAATCGGAAAATCCGCTACGCTCCCCCTCGATCAACAACTTACGGAGATGTACCCGCTTGGCGTCAGTTTCCTCAAGCATTCTAAGGCCGGCCCGGATAACCTCGCTAGTGGACCCGTAGCGCCCGCTTTGGAGTTGCTGGGCAATGAACTCGTCAAAATGCTCCCCAAGGGATATGCTGGTGTTTTTGGCCATGGCAGGGCTCCTAGTACCAATATGTGGTATTTAATGGTACTGCCTCATAACAATCGCGTCAACCCGGACTGCCAAAGCCTGCGCCGCTTCGCTATGCAGCCTTTGGCAGCCGGTTACGCGGGGCGTTATGTGATATACGAAGAGAACCAATATGAGTAACTCTAAGGTCAAAAAAGGTGACTGGATAACCGTCGGATCTTCTAATATCAGTGCCTACGTGTTTAATGTTATCTCAGACACTGAAGTTTCTGCTGGTTACTATCAGAACCAACGTAAGGCTATAAAAGAGGACTTCGTATGGGATGGGGAATGTTGGCAATTTAAACACCAAGGCCCCAATGGCAGCTACTTGCGGGGCGAAGAGGAAGCAATCGTCAAAAGAGGTCCTCGAAGTAGTCCATGAAACACATAACCAAGCGCAGCACTACGCAGCCTGCGGCTGCCGGACACTCGCAAGCTCGCGCCGGTGTGCGCGGGCGTTATGCACCAGATATCCCCACCTCAAAATACTTTAAGGAAGTAACGTGGCTGACGAAAATATCGAGTATGAAAAGCTCACACAGGAAATCTATCAGGCTATAAATTCTGCGGAAGGTGTTAAAAATATAGAGGTCAAACACAACATCAAACTCGCTGGGAAATCAGGGTGTAATCATCAGATTGATGTTTACTGGGAGTTTGAGATGATGGGTGAGAAGCACCGAGTTGCCATTGAGTGTAAAAATTACTCAAAGGAGGTGTCTGTTGGCAGAGTTAGAGATTTCTTCGGTGTGCTACATGATGTTGGTAATGTTAAAGGTATTTTCATTACAAAAAAAGGGTATCAGAGCGGAGCAGTAAAATTTGGGGAGCACTATGGGATATCTCTTAAAGAACTACGTTTTCCATCTCAAAGTGATTGGGAAGGACGAGTTAAAGACATCGGGATTAAAATGTCTGTTTTCTCTACAGATATAAAGCAGCGAAATATTGATATTGATATGGATTGGTTGTTTAAAAATACGGCTTATAAAGAAGGTGACCAGGTTGATTTATCTGGAATGGCTGACGATATCAAAATTGTTGACGCTGAAGGTAACAGTATAACCGACTTTCACACTATTGAAAGTGCGCTACCACACGAGTGGAAAGAGGAAGTGACAAGAACGCATGAGGAGAAATTTACTGATGCATTTTTAAAATCCCCAAAGGGAGAGTTGTTTAAGATAAACGGAATTTCATATGTTTACGATGTCAACTCTGAAACTGAAGAGTCTGTGACCGAGGGAGAAAGGATTGCGAAGGCAATCTTAAGGGATGTCACTTCTGGGAACATAAAATTTTATGATACACAGGGCAATGTTAGAGACGTAAGAAATGCATAACAAGGCGCTGCTACGGGAAATTTACTCGCCAGCGCTCCCAAATTTCTGCAGAGCGCGGCGTTATGCGATGCATCAGCCCAGAGGTACCGATGAACATCATAGGTAACGACCTCCCGACAATCTATGCCGATATGAATTTGTATCGCTACGTTGCCTACGGCGAAGTTGAGGTTGCGGATTTCGAGAGTTTCAAATGGGTATACTCTCATGTGCACCTCGACGAAATGGCCCGTACAGGGAATACCGATGCTTTAGAGGGTATGCGACTGCTGGGTGCAGTTGAGGTATGCGATGTCTTGGATAAAAATTTTGCCTCTGTGGGGAATGTCGTCCTTAATGGGTATGTTGATCCCGACGAGCGCTATCGACAGCACTTAGAGGCCGTATCTGGCTTTGAAGATTCGGATAGTACATCGGTAGAGGTCTTGCTCAGAATTTTTGGCGCCGACAACTTCGCTGAGCTTTCACTAACTCCAGAGATGTTGCGTGAAGAAGTGGATCGACTAACGGGCGATCTAGAAGATGGCCAGAGGTCCTCTCTGCTAGATCAAGCCGACTCTGCGGCCGTTGAGTTTCAGAAAACTATAGATGTGCATATGAGTGAAAGGCAGCCTATAGATAGAACCAGACTAGCCATGGGGATAAATAGCGGAGATCGACACAAGGCAGAAGCATGCGAATCTCCGATCGAAGAGATTTGGAAGATTATCGAACCGGCCATGGGCGAAGTAACTCTAGATCAATTCTTTGGCTTCACTCCCCACCCAGCTTTGGCTGAGATACCACATACCCAGCATGGTATCTTAGGAGGTGCGCATATCATCCTGAACTTGCTGGGAATCAGTCCAGATCGCGGTATGGCCAAGCGGGACAAAATTAGAAATATCATGTCGGATAGCCAACATTTGGGAATGGCTTCATATTGCAATGCCTTAATATCTTCTGATAAGCGGTTTATTAATAAGGCACGAGCAATATACACATATGTAAAATCCAAAACTAACACTCTACATATTCCATATGACCCTGAAGGTATCACGGTTTATATCGGAACTCGGGAGGCAGAAACTGGTGCATAACCATGCGCAGCACTACACAGCCTTCGGCTGTCGGACGCTCGCAAGCTCGCGCCGGTGTGCTTGGCGTTAAATTTGTCGATCGCTTAAAGGCTTTTACATGGAATTTAAAGAAGAGGCTCAGATAGAGCAGTTCCGGTCCGTGATTGCGGTTGGTGCATCGGCATTGAAAAGCGCGCTTTTAATAAATGGTGGTGGAGTCATAGCCGTACTGACATTCCTCGGGAATCAAAAGGATCAGCAAGGTTTTGTTTGGTTTGTATCTGCTATGTTCGTAATGTGTGGCGGCATCTCTCTGGCCGTTTTTGGTAATATTCTTGCCTACATAGCGCAAATTAAGCATCTAAACCAGCTAAAATCTAAGAGTCCTGGCGATCCAGCCGGTACACCTTGGGGGTATGCGGCGGTCACGCTAATTGTAATTTCGGTGGTTGCGTTCATAGGTGGGGTCATACTTGCATCGTTTGGTTTCGTACAAAAAATTTAACAAAGCGTACCAGTTCGCCGCCGCAAGCGGCGGCAGGACGCTCTGAACCTGCACCACTTTGACGGACATTACACCCCTTTAACAGGAGTGTAGCCCACTGTCCGTCAAAGTGGTCCAGGTTCGGTCGCTGGGACGCTAACCCGCTGCGCGGCTCGTCGCCCGTGGTTTGCGTTTATCGGATTGACACCGTTGCGCAACACGCTACAATCATCCCATGGTCAAGTCATTCAAACATAAGGGACTAAGGCGCTTCTACGAGACCGGTAGCGCTCGGGGCATCCAGGCCAAGCACGAGAAGCGCCTTCGAATGCAACTGGCAGCGCTGGATACCGCCAAGGAAATCAATGACTTGGATGTCCCTGGCTATAAGCTTCACCCTCTTAAAGGTGATAGGAAGGGCATCTGGGCGATTACCGTTAATGGGAACTGGAGACTGACGTTTGAATTCTCCGACGGTAATGCCTACGTACTCGATTATGAGGATTACCACTGATGAAGATGTATAACCCCCCTCATCCCGGCGAATTCATTCTGGCTACCTATATGGAGCCTTTTGGCCTTAGTTGTCGTTACTTGGCAGGGCGACTGGATGTATCGCCGTCTACTTTAAACCGCTTGCTCAAGCAGCAAAGCGGTATTAGCCCGGAGATGGCGCTGCGTCTCTCCAAGGCTTTGGGCCGGACCCCTGAAAGTTGGCTGGCGATGCAGGACATGTATGACCTCTGGATAGCAGGTAAAAGCGTTAAGCTCGACAAGGTCCAAAAAGTTGACCTTGATGCCGCATAAAACCAAATAACTTCACCTGCTGAGACGGAGATGCAAGTCAATGACGTATGGTTTTGTCAACCAACTCTTTAACCAGATCAACCTCAAAAACCTGCGGGGCGATGTTTTTGGTGGTCTGACCGCGGCCATTGTCTCACTGCCGATGGCCCTTGCATTCGGGGTTGCCTCAGGCGCAGGTGCGGAGGCTGGCCTTTATGGGGCAATTTGTGTAGGGCTCTTCGCTTCGCTATTCGGTGGTACCCCAACGCTAATCTCCGAGCCGACCGGGCCGATGACGGTTGTCATGACCGCCGTTTTGACCTCTCTCGTGGCGAGTCATCCGGAAAACGGTCTGGCAATGGCATTTACGGTGGTGATGATCGCCGGCCTTTTCCAGATTTTGCTCGGTCTATTGAAGCTGGGGCGGTATATCACCATGATGCCCTACAGTGTGATATCCGGGTTTATGTCCGGTATCGGGATCATCCTCATTATCCTGCAGTTTGGCCCGATGCTGGGTCAACCCTCGGTCAGCGGCGGTGTGCTCAATAACCTGTTGGCCATACCCCAGTTTATTAAGAATCTGAGCGTGGCCGAGCTTTCCATTTCGTTAACGGCGCTCCTGGCGCTCTTCTTTATCCCAAAACGTATCGCAAAAGTTGTGCCCCCGCAGCTCATTGTATTGGTACTGGGTACCGCTATTGCGTTGCTACTGTTCGGCGATAATCTGCGTTTGGTAGGCCCTATTTCATTGGGTATACCCGATTTCTATCTCCCGTACTTCACCGCTGATCAGGTGACCACCATGCTTATCGATGGCATGGTGCTGGGGACCTTGGGCTGCATTGATGCCCTGCTGACGGCGGTCATCGCAGACAGTCTGACCCGCAATGAGCACAACTCGAATAAAGAGTTGATCGGTCAGGGCATTGGGAACCTGGCCTCAGGCTTTATTGGCGGATTGCCTGGCGCTGGCGCTACCATGGGAACGGTGGTGAATATCCAGACGGGCGCCCGGACGGCCCTTTCGGGGATCGTGCGTGCCGCTGTTCTATTGGTGGTTGTCGCGTTTGCCTCGGGGTTGGCCTCCAATATCCCGCTCGCCATTCTGGCAGCGATCGCTGTCAAGGTTGGTCTTAGCATATTGGATTGGAGCTTTTTGAAGCGGGCTCATCGCGTCTCGACCAGCGCTACCCTCATCATGTACCTGGTCATTGCGCTGACGGTGTTGGTGGATTTGATGGTGGCGGTCGGCCTTGGGGTCTTTATCGCAAACATTATTACCATCGACAAGCTGAGCCGATTACAAGCGCAGCGAAATATGCAAGTCATCAGTGATGTCGACGATAATATCTCGCTCGAAAGCGAAGAAAAGAAAATCCTCGAAAAGAACCGCGGTGACATTGCCTTGTTGTATTTCAGTGGTCCGTTGATTTTTGGTATGTCGAGAGCGTTGGCACGCGAGAGAAACAGCTTGAATGCCTTCAGAAAAATTCTCATCGACCTAACCGATGTGCCGACGCTGGATACCACCATGGTGCTCGCCTTGGAAAACACCATTCAAGACGCTGTGCAAAGCGGCAAGTTGGTCACAACCGTTTGCTCAAATACCAATCGACACACGTCGCTGCACGAGTTTTTGGAATCAAACCAGATTCCGAAATTTACCTCCCGGATCGAGGCATTGACCTGGTTGGCTGATAAGGAAGTTTAGGTCAATGTGTTGAGCCCACCCCTTCGGTGAGATGATTGATGGAGCACTTGGCGGAACTCGGCTACCTCGGCCTCTTCCTGTCCGCATTCCTGGCGGCGACGATATTGCCCCTCAGCTCCGAGGTGGTGCTCAGCGCCTTGTTGCTGAGCGGCCTGTCGTCGGTGGTTCTGGTTTCGGTCGCCACCGTCGGCAATGTGCTCGGCTCACTGACCAACTATGCCTTGGGCTATTGGGGGAGTCTGGTGGTGGTCAAGAAGTGGTTGCGGATGTCGGAAGACGACTTTGGCCGGGCCGAGGCGCGGTTTCGGAAGTATGGGATGGTGTCGCTGTGCTTTGCCTGGGTCCCCATTATTGGGGACCCCTTGACCGTGATCGCCGGCGTGTTACGGATACGCCTGCGTTGGTTTTTGCTGTTGGTGACGGCGGGTAAACTGGCTCGCTATGTCGTCATCAGCTATATGACGCTCGCGTTTCAGTGAGCCATTGCTCCCACATCGCCTGGCACTTTGCTAAGGCAGTTTCTTCTTGTCGACGGTCCATTCAGGGTGTTCGGCCAGCCCCGGTGGATTGCCGGTAAATAACTTGCCTGCCGTTTCGTCGTCCTTCAGTTGCCATTTAAACCAGGCGGTCGCCACTCGGGCAAACTCTCCGCCGTGGGGCTGGCCGTAGGTGCCGCCGTGGCCCACGTCCATATTGCCGACGAACACTGGCACATGGTCAATCTGTTCCACGTCGTTCATGCCATTACCGTAAGCAATGTCGGATTCTCCGCCCAGCAGGTACAGTGTCGGGGTATGGATATTTTCCAACTGCTTTTTGGTCAGGTTGGGAATGCCGGGCATTGGATCTTTGGGCGGTTCGTTGAAGATGCCGCTATTGAAGACCCCCAAGGTGGTGACCCGCGGGTCGTCCGCGACGTCCAGCGCCTGCAGTCCTCCGCAGGACATGCCCGCGACGCCGATCTCGGTGGTGTCCAGCGCCTGATGGTAGGGGCTGTTCTCGTTATCATTCTGGACGATGGCCCAGTCGATGGCATCGGTCAGTTTGGAGGAGCTGGAGCGCTCTGTCTTCTGCTCCCCGTTTTCTGTGGGCATGGTGCCGATGGCGACGACCATAAAACCGTGGGAGGCGATTTCGTTCAGGAAGTTCACATGCTCCCAGGGGGAGTCGAAACAGGCGCCATTGCCCCAGACCACAATCGGGAGTTTCTCGTCGCCCTGCGCGGCGATGTTGTTGGGCCGGAACAGGGTATGTGTGGGCAGTGAGGCATCTGTTGCCATAATGGCACTGTAGGGGCCGGTGCCGCCGTCTTCGACCACCCGTGATTCGATGGTTTCGGCAGAAGCGTAATTTGCCAGGATGCACGACAGAAAAACAATTAGGGCTTTAGCGTTTCTCATGGGACTCGATCTTATTGTTGAGGGTTCGGAGCGGTCATTATGGCGATGAACCAAAATCGAGTCTACTGCCTGGGCGATAGATCCGCGCCACGTCCGCGGACGTAGCCTGTTGTGGTCTTGTCACACGTTTATTGCTGATTTCAATGAGGTCATGGTCAACCTATGCATTCTCTTCTATCCAAAGCGTTCGCTTCTCTATTGCTGCTTACGTGCAGTGCCGTGCTCGCCAATGAGGACGACTGGCGTTCTGAACTGGCGCGCGATGCGGAGCGCCTGCCCAGGTTGCACTCGTTGTTGGTGCTGCATCGGGGCGAGGAGGTGGTCGCACTGGATATCCGGGGGCCGGGGCTGGATACGCCGGTCAATATCAAATCCCTGTCAAAAACGGTGCTTGCGGCGCTGGTGGGTGTCGGGATTGAGCGTGGGGTTCTGGAGGGGGTGGATCAGCCCATTGTGGAGGCGCTGGGCGGTCAGGTGCCGGAGGCGGCCACGGAAGGGGTGGAGCGCATTACCTTGGGCAACCTGTTGTCCCTTCAGGCGGGGCTGCAGCGCACCTCGGGGCGTAATTATGGTGCCTGGGTCAATAGCGACAATTGGGTGCACCATGTGCTCACCCGGCGGTTTGTGGATAAACCGGGCGGGCGGATGCTTTACTCCTCCGGTAGTACGCATTTGCTCTCCGCCGCGCTGACCGAAAGCGCCGGGCGCAGCACGCTGGCCTTGGCGCGCGATTGGCTTGGGGAGCCGCTGGATATCGCCTTTCCCGCGTGGGATCGGGACCCCCAGGGCATTTATTTTGGCGGCAACAATATGCTGATGTCGGCGCGGGAACTGGCCGCCATCGGAGAGCTGTACCGCAATGGCGGCCGGGTAGGGGAGCAGCGGCTGTTTTCCGAGGCCTGGGTGGACACCTCCTGGACCGGGCGGGGCGAGTCCGCCTATACCGATGATCCCTACGGCTACGGCTGGTTTCTGCGCCCGCTGGGCGGTGAGCCCGGCTACTATGGGCGCGGTTATGGTGGGCAGCTGCTCTATGTCGTTCCCTCCCTTGAGTTGACGGTGGTGATGACCTCGGACCCGACTCCACCGTCCCCCGGTTCCCGCTATCTGCGCCAGCAGTTGCGACTGTTGGAGCACCACGTGATTCCCGCGCTGCGTCCGTGAGGGCCGCCCGTGCGGGCGGCCATTGCAGGGGGCTATACCGACCTTTGTGAGAATCTATCACAGATGGCAAATCGATTTGCTATGCTTCAATAGATCCATTCTTGTGCTATACCGTATAGATCATAGCCGCACGTAATCATAAATGAACGCGAAAGGAGCAGATCGATGAGTGACCAGAACACAGGCGCCGGAAAATGCCCGGTGATGCACGGGGGCGCAACGCTCGCCAGCACGTCCAATATGTCCTGGTGGCCCGAAGCCATCAACCTCGACATCCTTCACCAGCACGACCGCAAGACTGACCCCATGGGGGAAGATTACGACTACCGTGAGGAAGTCAAAAAGCTTGATTTTGAGGCGTTGAAAAAAGACCTTCACGCCCTGCTGACCGACAGTCAGGAGTGGTGGCCGGCGGACTGGGGTCACTACGGTGGCCTGATGATCCGCCTGGCCTGGCACGCCGCCGGTACCTACCGGATTGCCGATGGCCGTGGGGGCGGTGGCACCGGTAACCAGCGCTTCGCGCCGCTGAACTCCTGGCCGGACAACGCCAGCCTGGACAAGGCCCGCCGTCTGCTGTGGCCAATCAAGAAGAAGTACGGCAACAAAATCAGCTGGGCTGACCTGATCATCCTATCCGGTAATGTGGCCTATGAGTCCATGGGCCTGCCGACGTTCGGCTTTTCCTTCGGTCGTGAAGATATCTGGCACCCGGAAAAAGACATCTACTGGGGTGCGGAGAAAGAGTGGTTGGCGCCCTCCGATGAGCGCTATGCCAATGTCGACAAGCCGGACACCATGGAAAACCCGTTGGCCGCCGTGCAGATGGGTCTGATCTATGTGAACCCGGAAGGCGTCAACGGCAAGCCGGACCCGGTGAAAACCGGCGAGCAGATCCGGGAAACCTTTGCCCGTATGGCAATGAACGATGAGGAAACCGCGGCCTTGACCGCCGGTGGCCACACCGTGGGTAAATGCCACGGTAATGGTGATGCCGAAGCACTCGGCCCCGAGCCCGAAGGTGCGGATGTGCACGAGCAGGGCATGGGCTGGTACAACGCGAACCTGAAAGGCAAAGCGGCCAATGCGATTACTTCGGGTATCGAAGGTGCCTGGACCACCAACCCCACCCAGTTCGATATGGGGTACTTCAAGCTGTTGTTCGGCTACGAGTGGGAACTGAAGAAGAGCCCCGCCGGCGCCAACCAGTGGGAGCCGATCGACATCAAAGAAGAGGACAAGCCGCTGGATGCCAGCGACCCCAACGTCCGTCGTAACCCGATCATGACCGACGCCGATATGGCGATGAAGATGGACCCGACCTATCGCGCCATCTGCGAAAAGTTCATGAAGGACCCGGACTACTTCCGCGATACCTTTGCCCGCGCCTGGTTCAAGCTGACCCACCGCGACCTGGGTCCGAAAGACCGTTACATCGGCCCGGAAGTGCCTTCTGAAGACCTGATCTGGCAGGACCCGGTCCCGGCCGGCAAGAAAGACTACGACGTGGATGCGGTCAAAGCCAAGATCGCCGACAGTGGTCTGAGCATCGGTGAGATGGTCAGCACCGCCTGGGACAGTGCCCGCACCTTCCGTGGCTCCGATATGCGTGGCGGTGCCAATGGCGCGCGAATTCGTCTGGCACCACAGAAGAACTGGGCCGGTAACGAGCCGGAGCGTCTTGCCAAGGTACTGAAGGTGTACGAGAAGATCGCGGCGGACGCCGGTGTGAGCGTGGCCGATGTGATCGTGTTGGGCGGTAGTGTCGGTATCGAGCAGGCCGCAAAAGCCGCCGGTCACAAGGTGAACGTGCCCTTTGCACCGGGCCGTGGCGATGCCTCTGACGAGATGACCGATGTGGACTCCTTTGAGCCGCTGGAGCCGGTCGCCGATGGCTTCCGTAACTGGCTCAAAAAAGATTACATCGTCAAGCCGGAGGAGTTGTTGCTGGATCGTGCCCAGTTGTTGGGACTGACCGCGCCGGAAATGACCGTACTGATCGGTGGCATGCGCGCTCTGGGTACCAACCACGGTGGTACCAAGCACGGTGTGTTTACCGATCGCGAAGGTCAGCTGACCAACGACTTCTTTGTCAACCTGACCGATATGGCTTATCGCTGGGAGCCCAAAGGCAAGAATCTCTACGAGATTGTTGACCGCAAGTCCGGTGATGTGAAGTGGACCGCAACGCGCACCGATCTGGTGTTCGGCTCCAACTCCATCCTCCGGGCCTACGCCGAGGTCTACGCCCAGGACGATAACCAGGAGAAGTTCGTCAAGGACTTCATCGCCGCCTGGACCAAGGTGATGAACGCCGACCGCTTCGATATTTAAGCGGTTGCCCTGAAAAACCCGCGTCGTCTTTCTGGCGGCGCGGGTTTTTTTGTGCCCGGCGTTTGCCTTTTCCGCTCCGGATTGCGTAGTCATAGCGGTATTGATGTGAGATTCTACGTTTTCATAGAGAGCATTCACCGGGAGAGTCAGAGTGCGTCGCGTTTCAACCCAAGTTGTGGTTCCTCTGGCCATTGTGGCTTTGATCGTCCTTTATTTTGGCTGGCAAAGCTGGCGGGGGCCGGAGGTCGAAGGCTATGTCATTGAGCCGGTACCGCTGGTACAGACGGTGGTCGGCACCGGTCGGGTGATGACCGCCTCCCGCGCCCAGGTCGGCAGCGAAATTACCGCCGTGGTGAAGGAACGCCGGGTACAGGAAGGGGATACCGTCGCGCCGGGGGATCTGCTGCTGGTGCTGAGCGCCGAGGATATTGCCGCCGAGGTGCGTCAGGCCGAAGCGGCCCTGGAGGAGCTGGTGACCACCCGGCGCCCACAGGCGGCCATTGATCTGGAGCGGGCGGAATCGGAGCTGGCCCAAGCGCGGCGGGAAACCGCGCGACGGCAAGCCCTGGCAGAGCGCTCGCAGCTGTCGGCCGAGGCATTGGAGCAGGCGCAAGAGGCCGAACGACTGGCCCAGGCCACCGTAGACTCGGCGCGCTTGACGGTCTCCGCTCTGGCGCCGGGTAATGTGGAGGAGCGCCGACTGGAGCAGCGCCTGGCCGCGCTGCGCGCCCAGCTTGCCAAAACCGAGGTGCGCTCCGAGGTCGCCGGTACGGTCTTGACCCGCAATGTCGATCCCGGCGATCTGGTGCAGCCTGGCCGCGTGCTCTTTACCATCGCGCTGGAAGGGGGCATGGAAATCCGCGTGCCGCTGGATGAGCGCAACCTGTCCCGCCTGGCCCTGGAACAGAAAGCCACGGCCATTGCCGACGCCTATCCGAATCAACCCTTTCCCGCGCGCGTCAAATTTATTGCGCCGAGTATCGACCCGCAAAGCGGCACGGTGGAAGTGCGCCTTGCCGTCGATCCGGTGCCGGCGTTTGTCCGCCAGGATATGACCGTGTCGGTCACCATCGAAACCGGGCGACGAGACAATGCGCGGGCTGTCCCCAACGATGCCCTGAGGTCGGTACGGGGCCGAGAAGCCGAACTGTTTCTGGTGCGCGATGGCCGGGTGCAGCGCCAGGCGGTGACCCTGGGCCTGCGCGGATTGGCCATGTCCGAGGTGGAGAATGGACTGAGCGAGGGCGACCGGGTGGTGGCGGATATGGTGACGGAACTGACCGAGGGCAAACGCGTGCGTTTTGTTGAGCGGCAAGCGCCGGTGTCGAGCGACCGCGACGATGCCGCCTCCCGAAATGAATCACCGATGAACTTTGACTGATGGTTCGGCCGAAACGTTTATGGACAGAGTGGACCCTCGCCATCGGCTTTTTGCGCGAGGGGCGCACGCAATCGCTGATGATTGCCATCGGCGTGGCCGTAGGTGTGGCGGTGATCGTATTTATCACCGCGCTGATTCAGGGTCTGCAGAGCAACACCATTGAGCGCACTCTGGGCACCCAGGCCCATATCCGGCTGCTGGCGCCGGAGGAAGTCAATCGGGTGCATCCGGCCTCGCCGGGAACGTTGCAGTTGGTGCTGGAAGACAAACGCCCGCAGCGCCTGCGCTCGATCAACAATTGGCAGGAAATCACCGCAACCCTCGACCAACTGCCCGGCCTGAGTGCGGTGTCTCCGGTGGTGTCCGGCCCCGCCTTTGTGCGTCGAGGTGAAGCGCTGGAGTCGGTGGCACTGGTGGGCATTGATGCGGAACGCTATCAGCGGATCATTCCTCTGGACGACTACATGGTGGCCGGCGAGTTGCGCGTGGGCGCGGACGACGTGCTGATTGGGGCGCGTCTGGCTGAGGATCTTGGCGTGGGCCAGGGGCAAAAGCTGCGCCTGGAATCCGGCGAGCAGAACGGCGCGGTGGTGAATATTTCCGGCATTTTTGAACTGGGCGTCCGGGAGCTGGATGAACGCTACGTGTATATGGACTTGAAGCAGGCACAGTCGCTGCTGGACTTACCGGGCGGGGTGACGGTGATTGACCTGACCGTGCCGGATATTTTCACTGCGGATCAGGTTGCCGACCGGGTTCAGCGTCTGATCGGCCTGGATGCGCAGAGCTGGATTGAAACCAATGCCCAGTTGATGAACGCCCTGACGGCCCAGAGCCTGTCCACCAATATGATTATCGTGTTTGTGGCCATTTCCGTGGCCTTTGGTATTGCCAGCGTGCTGTCGGTGAGTGTGGTACAGCGTACCCGCGAAATCGGCATTCTGCGCGCGACCGGTGCGACACGGGCTCAGATTCTGCGGGTGTTTCTGATTCAGGGGGCGGTATTGGGCTTGCTGGGCTCGGTGATGGGCATTGCGGCGAGCTACGGGTTGGTGTGGGTATTCAACACCTTTGGCCCGGGGCTGTTTTATATTCCGGTACCGCCTGGTCTGGTGGCGGCCACGCTGCTGCTGGCCACTCTGACCGGGGTACTGGCCGCCGCCGTGCCGTCACGCCGCGCGGCACGACTGGACCCGGTGGAGGCCATTCGCTATGTCTGATACGCCCGAGGAAGTGCTTCGGCTCGACGGGCTCAGGAAGTCCTACAATGTCGGTCAGCCCAATGAAGTGGAAGTGTTGCACGGCCTGGATCTGACCATTGGCCGCAACGATTTTGCCGCGCTGATTGGTCCCTCGGGGTCGGGCAAAAGTACCTTGCTGAATGTGATTGGTTTACTGGACCGCCCCACCCGTGGTGAGCTGTATCTGCTCGGACAGGCCACCAGTGGAATGGACGACTCCGGCCGGACGGCTCTGCGCGGTTCCAGCATCGGGTTTGTGTTTCAGTTCCATCACCTGATCAATGCGTTTACGGCCATCGACAATGTCCTGATGCCCCTGATGCTGACCCACGGCAAGCCCGACCAACAGGCTCGGGACAAGGCGCGGGAGCTTCTGGTCGCCGTGGGGCTGGAGAAATACGCCAATACCAAGCCCAACCAACTCTCCGGCGGCCAGCAACAGCGGATCGCCATCGCCCGGGCGTTGATCACCGAACCGGCGCTGCTGTTGGCCGATGAGCCGACCGGCAACCTAGACACCCAAACCGCCGCCGAAGTGTTTGAACTTTTCCGCAAGGTCCATCGCGAACGCGGCTGCGCGGTCCTGCTGGTCACCCACGACCCCCGGCTGTCCGCCACCTGCGATCGCACGATTAATCTGGTGGATGGTCGTATTGTCAGCGATACCGTCAATAAAACGGATGAAGACTGATTGGCTTTTTTGCCTTCAGGTTGTGAGGGAGTGTAAAAATCGGTTACGGCGAGACGTTGGGAATGGTTGTTAGCGTGCCGTCGGTCCGGTAACCACGGGCGTTGGATAGTTGCTCAAGGCGCTCCAGTCGTGCCTCGGTGTCCGGGTGGGTGGACAGCCACTCGGGTAGGGCGCCGGCTTGCTGTTGTTCGGCCAGCCAGCGGAACAGTGAGTCTGCGCCTGCCACGTGGCCATAGTGGTTGTGCAGCGCTTCCAGGGCCCAGGCATCGGCTTCGCGCTCCATCTTTCGGGAGTAGTCCAGCATCGCAAGTTGGCCACCGGAGCCGGCGAGCCAGTTCAGGTCACCCCGCCCGAAAATCAGTGCGCTGATCAGTCCGAGTCCGGTCTGTCGGGCAGCATTCTGCAGCGGGTGTCGATAGTGGATGTGGGCAATTTCGTGCGCGAGCACAAAGGCGAGGCCCTGTTCGCTGTCTACTTCGTCAAGCAATCCGTCCAGCACAATAATGTGGCCACCGAGCGTGGCAAACGCGTTGACAGTTTCCTGCTCCTGGTGATGAACCACAACATTCAGCTTCGGGTTGAGGCCGCCGGCCCGAGCCAGTTCGTCCGTCAGTGTTTGCAGGTATTCGGTGCGTTCGGTCGGTTCGAGCTGTTCATTCAGGGAGTCGCTGAGCGACTGCTCCCAGGAGAAGGGAATCCAGCGGGCGCTCCAGCCCAACACCAGAATGACCAGCCAGGTCAGCAGTGCCAGGCCGGCGGCAAAACCGAGTACCAGGAGGATGAAATCCCGCTGCCAACCCTGGGGTTCGTAGTTGATGCCCTCTGGAGGCTGTCGGTTCTGATAACCCATCAGCGCGGTGGAATCAGTGCCGTGCCGTAGGCGAGTACTTCCAGTGAGCCGACGCTATTTTCCCGGCCTCGGCCGGCGATGGCGGCGGTTTCAAATTTGATATTGAACACCCGGTCGGCGCCCAGTGCAGCGGCTTCCTCGCGCAGTCGCAGCAGTGCTTCACGACGTGCCCGGTCGATCAGGGATTCGTAGCTGTTCAGGCGACCACCCACCAGCAACCGCAGGGCGGCGATAAAGCGTTTGAAGTAGTCCACTGATACGACGACGGAGCCCATGACCAGTTGGGTTTGCGGTGGGGTCAGTTCCGGGGGTGGTAGGCGTTCGGAAAAGACCATGACCTGGCCGGGGCGTGTTTCGGCTTCGATAATACGCTGGTAGTGGCGACGCTCGAGAATGCGACCGGAGACAAAACCGGTTGCCAGAAGCACAAGGCCGAATATCAGCGGCCCGAGCAACTGCAGCGACATGAGTGTGTTCATGCGTTCAGTCCTCAAGCACCACGGCGCTGCCGTAGACAAACAATTCGGCGGCGCCCTGGGCGACGGAACTGGTGGAGAAACGCACATTGAGTACGGCGTTGGCGCCAATGGATTCTGCCTGGGCTTTCATCCGCTCAATGGCTTCCTGGCGGGAGTCGTTGAGGAGTTCCGTGTAACCTTTGAGTTCGCCACCAAAGACGTTCTTGAACGAGGCGGCAATGTCACGACCGACGTGCTTGGCGCGCACGGTGCTGCCCTGAACCAGGCCCAGATGATCTTTGACTTTACGGCCCGGTACGATCTCGAGATTGGTAACCAGCATCCATTGAATCCTTGTGTGTTATGGGATTGTCAGGGTGCCAGTATAGCGAAAATTCAGCGGGTTGCAGACGCTCTCGTCATTAAAACGATGCGGGTAACTGAGCCAGCATGTCCCGGCGGGAGTGGATCAACTCTTTGTAGGTTTGCATCATGCTGAAATCGACGGGTTCATCGCTGGCTTTGAGGGCATCGAGTTGGCGTTCAAAGCGGGTGATCTCTCCGATGAGTTTTTCACGGAGTTGCTCGGTCCCCTTGAGCGAGGCGCTGAAGGCGTGGTTGGGTCGGGTCATGGTCAATCTCCTTGCGTGTCCTTTAGTGTTATAGAATAGTCCAATATCCCCGCGCTGTTCTGTGTTCCAATAGACTGTTTTGTTACCAAAATGGCCGTTTGGCGCATGGCTCGACTGTGCAGGTTATAAGCGCAAAATCGGGGCCATTCAGCCGTGTTTTTCGAGCCAGGCTTTGGCGTAAAACAACGCGGCGATCGAGCGGCCTTCGCACACTTCATCCTGGATGACCAGCTCCAGCAGGTCGTCGAACGCCACCGGAACCACTTCAATCGGCTCCGGCTCGTCTCCCTCAAGTGATTCCGGGTACAGACCCCGGGCAAGAATCACGTTGATGCCGTGCTCCATATAGGCGGGCGAGAGGTGCATCCGCTTGAGAAAACGCAGATCCCGGGCGCCATAGCCGGTTTCCTCTTTCAACTCCCGGTTGGCGGCATCCAGAATCTCCTCGCCCCGGTCCACGGCGCCCTTGGGCAGCGCCAGGTGATAGTCATCGATGCCGGCGGCGTACTCCCGGATCATCACGACCCGGCCGTCGTCCAGAATGGGCACCATCAGCACCGCTCCGGGGCCGCCCGCACAGAGCTTTTCGTACACGCGTTCCTCGCCATTGCTGAAGCGTAGCAGCAGCTCATCGGCGCGGAAGAGGCGGCTGCGGGCGACGGTGTGGCGCTTTAATATCTCGGGTTTTCTGGGCATACTGGACGTCAAACTCCGTTGTAATAGGCTGTTCCCGGCATGATCAACTGGCAAGAGATCGACACCGTGTTGCTCGATATGGATGGTACCCTGTTGGACCTCCATTTCGACAACTATTTTTGGCTGAATCACCTCCCAAAGCGCTACGCGGAAATCCACGGGCTGGATCAGGCGGCGGCGACCGAATTCCTGATGGAGCGCATTGAGGCGCGCCAGGGCACCCTGGAGTGGTACTGCCTGGAGCACTGGTCCCGTTCCCTGTCCCTGGATATCCGGGGCCTGAAAGAGGAAGTGCGCCACAAGATCCAGATTCGTCCCCACGTGGAAACCTTCCTGACTCGCCTTCAGGAGCACGGCAAGCGCCGGGTGCTGGTGACCAACGCACATCCGCTGAGCCTGTCCCTGAAACTGGAAGAGACCGCCATCGACCGCTGGCTGGATGGTATCATCTCATCCCACGAGCTGAATGAGCCCAAAGAGTCCCAGGCCTTCTGGGATCGGCTGAAGGAGCGAGAGCCCTTTGACCCGGAGCGGACCCTGTTTGTGGACGACACCCCGCGAGTACTGGCCTCGGCCCGGGACTACGGTATCCGCCACCTGCTGTGTATCCATCAGCCGGACAGCCAGAATGAACGCCTGGTGGAAGATTACCCGGCCATTCACCATTTTGATGAAATTACGCCCCCGGAACGACCGAAAAGCGCATGAGTGAACCTCTGGAGAAAGTCCGAATCGACAAGTGGCTATGGGCCGCCCGGTTTTACAAGACCCGCAGCATCGCCAAGCAGGCCGTCGAGGGCGGCAAGGTCCAGTGCGACGGGCAGCGGGTGAAACCCAGCAAGGATGTGACGCTGGGGCTGACCCTGAAGATCCGCCAGGGTTTTGATGACAAAACCGTGGTGATCAAAGCGCTGTCGGACCAGCGGCGGGGCGCGCCCGAAGCCCAGTTGCTGTACGAGGAGACCGCCGAGAGCATCGCCCTGCGCGAGGAGCGGGCGGCGCAACGCAAGGCCGGTGGGCTCGCCGGTCAGATCATCAGCGACCACCGGCCCAACAAGAAGGAGCGCCGCCAGATTCACCGCTTCCGGCGTCAGGAACTGGGTCCATAGCGCGCCTGCCGGCGCCTCCCGGTGCCTTATCCACCCTCTCATCACTACTGAATTGGACTACAACACCCCATGTTCGATAACGACCTGCTGCACCGCTTCCTGTTCGACGAATGCGACGTTCGAGGAGAAATTGTCACCCTTGGCGCGAGCTACCGGGAAGTGATGAACAACAACCCCTACCCGGAGGGTGTCCGTGAACTGCTCGGAGAATTTCTGGCGGCGGTGGCGCTGCTGAGTAGCACCCTGAAGTTCAATGGCATGATCAGCCTGCAGGCCCAAGGCGACGGAGTGGTCAGTATGGTGATGGCCGAGTGCGACCATCACAAAAACCTGCGCGGCATCATCCGGCTGAAAGACAGCGCTGACCGCCCTCAGGGGCGCGGTGTGGGCGATTTGCTGGGCAAGGGCATCATGGCCATCACCATCGAGCCGGAGCGCGGTGAGCGCTATCAGGGGGTGGTGCCCATGGACAGCGACAACCTGGCCGAGTGCCTTGAACACTACTTCTACCAGTCCGAACAGCTCAAAACCCGGCTGTGGTTCGCCACCGGCGAACAGGCCTGCACCGGGCTAATGCTCCAGGCGTTGCCGACCCAGAAGCACGCGGACCCGGACGAAAACCGGGACCACTGGGAAACCCTGGGAACCCTGGCTTCGACGGTCAAGGACGAGGAACTGCTGGGGCTGCCCCATGCCGATGTCCTTTATCGGCTGTTCAACGAATACCAGCTGCGCCTGTTCGACCCCAGCGAGCTGCGCTTTCGCTGCAGTTGTTCCCGCGAGCGCAGCGCCAATGCGCTGCTCTCCCTGGGCCGTGAAGAGGTGGACCAGTTGCTGATCGAGCAGGGGGGCAAGATCAGTATCGATTGCCAGTTCTGCAATCAGCATTACTCCTTCAACGCGGGCGATATTCAGGCGCTGCTGGGCGATCAGACACTGCACTGAAAAAATCTTTATTGTCACCTTGACAATATCGCAAATCGGGTCTTATACTCATTATTACCATAAGCGATGTCCTTGGTATGGCGTGGGTCCGTCCCCTTTCAGGGCTCCCGCCCAGGCTGCAGGCACCCCTTGCGGCCGCCAAGCAGAGCTGTGTCTTGGTAGACGTTGTTTTGGTTGTATCTTTTGTTCTCTCCATGTTTCGCCGGGCTGCGTCAGTAGCCCGGCTTTTTTCTTTCTGGCGTCCCGATTTTGATCTTCACTGGAAGAAGCTTCACAAAACATATTGAAACCGGTTACAAAAATGCGCACAATACGAGCCTGATTGGTGCATTAAACCGGTTATCCTGCGGTAAACCGTTTACATATTGCACTGGTCAGCGCTGCTGTGGGCATCGCCAGGACCGGCGCTTGCGCGCGGTGAGCTTTTTACCCAAGCTGTTGTACCCTTTCACCCCGGCTGGTTTCAGCCGGGGTGCTTTATTTTAGGGCTCGAGTTTCAGGGGTGCTCTGCTCGGCGTTGATGGGTAAACTGTCCGCGACCAGAGGGCCTCTCTGCTTCTGACACTCTCTGTTTCTGACACTGTGAATGACTGGAACACACCGGATATGACTCAAACGATCAAGGACGCGGCCGAGCGTCTCGAACGCTGGATTGCCCGCGAATCACTGCCGCTGTGGCAGCGCGTTGGCCTGAGCCCCGAGCATGGAGGCCACTGGGAGGCGTTGAACGCCGATGGCTCGATTGATCTTCCCTCCAATATCCGGGTGCGGGTCCAGGCCCGCCAGGCGTTCGCCTTTGCGTTTTCCACCGTACGCGGCTGGTGCGACGGTGAGGCCATGGCCCGCCAACTGATGCGCTTTGTGGCCGAGCGGACGGCCCATCCCCACGCCGGAGGCGGCTTTACCCACCTGATGAATCCGGACTTTCAGGTTATTGATCAGAAGCAGGATCTGTACGATCACGCGTTTTTCCTGCTCGCCTATGCCTGGTGTTATCGGGCGTTTGGCGACCGGGCCTATCTGGACGGCGCCGAAGCCCTGATGGCCCACCTGGACCGGCACTTCGCCTCGGTGCACGGTGGCTGGACGGAAGGCGACTACGACTATGCCCAGCGCCGCCAGAACCCCCATATGCACCTGTTCGAGGCCATGATGGCGCTCTATGAGGCCAGCGGCGACGGTAAATGGCTGGCTCGGGCCGGTGAGCTGTTCGCTCTGTTCCAGACCCGCTTTTTTGACCCGGAGCGGGGGGTGCTGTTCGAGTTCTTTGAAGAGGACTGGCGCCTGAAACATGCGCCCGAGCAGGCACCGGTGGAGCCGGGGCACATGTTCGAGTGGGTGTGGCTGTTGGACTGGTACCACCGCCTGAGTGGGCACCCGGTAGAGGTCTATACCGAGGCGCTGTATCGCCAGGGGCTGGCCATCGGCCGGGTGGCGTCCGGTCTGGTTCTGGATGAGGTGCTGCCGGATGGCACACCACTCAAAAACAGCAAGCGCTGCTGGGGGCTGACCGAGCTGATCAAAGGCAGCCTGGTGCGCGCCCGCGCCGGTGACCCGGAAGCGGAAGCCCGGGCGGTTCAGGCGATTGATGATCTTTTCACTTACTACCTGACCGCAACCACGCCCGGTGCCTATGTCGATCAGCGCGGTGCCGATGATGAGGTGGTGCTGGACAAGGCGCCCGCCAGCACCCTGTATCACCTGGTGGTGCTGGCGGCGGAAGTGGCGGACTACGCCAGAGGTCGGGCCGGTGGCTAGCGCCGCACGGGCGCTTCAGGCCCCGCACTTCTAGGGAGCGGGAGTCACCTTTTTGGGAGTGTTGGGCAGCTCGGCGCCCGGTGCCGGGGCGGTGCTTTTGCGGATAATGAATTCCGTCGGTAGCACGCACTCGGTCTGGGTCAGGGGCTCGCCTTCAATGATCTTGAGCAGCATGTCCATCGCCATTTTGCCCATTTCCTCGGCGGGCTGGGACATGGTGGTCAGGCTCGGGTCGGTGTACTTGGCGTAGGCGATGTCGTCAAAGCCGGTGACCGACATATCTTCCGGCACCCGGATGCCCTGGGACTTCAACGTCTGGATGGCGCCAATGGCCATTTCGTCATTGGTGGAGAAGATGGCGGTGGGCCGGTTCTTCATGTGGCAGAACTGGAAAGCGCTGTTCAGGCCCGACCACATGGTGAAGTCGCCTTCGGCCACCAGGTCCGGATCGAACGGGATGCCGTGTTCGGCCAGGCTTTCTTTATACCCTTTCATCCGATCGATGGCGTGTGGGTTGTCTTTCAGACCCGAGATGGCGCCGATGCGTCGGTGCCCCAGAGAGATCAGGTAATCCACGATGGTTTTTGCCGCACCCCGGTTGTCGATGCGCACCGACGGGCCGGTGGTGTACTCACAGCCGCAGGCATTGACCGTGGCGATATCCGGCGGAATCACATTGTGGGTTTTTTCCGAGTGGGGGCGCAGTTGCAGGAGGCCGTCCGCCAGCCGGGTTTCCACCCGGCGGATGTACTCCAGCTCACGCTCCGGCGTGCCCCGGGTATCCCCGAGCAGGACCGCGTAGCCCTTTTGTTGGGCGCGATCCTCGATGGCGCGGATGACCAGCGAATAAAACGGGTTGGCGATGTCCGGGACCAGTACCACGATGGCGTAAGAGCGCGCCGAACGGAAGTTGCGGGCCAGCATATTGGGTCGGTAGCCGACCTTTTCGATGGCGCGGTGCACCTTGTTCATGGCCTCTTCAGAGACCTTTTCGGGCATGCTCAGGGCACGTGAAACCGTGGCGACGGAGACACCCGCCTCGCGGGCGACATCTCGAATGCTGGACATAGCGCAACTCGTTTATTGGATTGGAACGGCCGACAGGTCAGCCGTACAAGGTACCGTATTCCGCCGCTGGCGCCAATCCCTTCGCATCAGCTGTCGCTGACCCCCGCATCGCGGCGGCGCTGGCGTAATTCATATTCTATCTGATTCATGCGCTCGGCGTTTAACGGATACACCACCAGCAGCAGAATGGCCAGAAAGGCGAACAGGGCCGGAATCCAGCTCATCAGGTGCACCATGCCGGCGGTGGCTGCCTTGATGGTCTCCGGGTCGGTGCCCACGTAGCCGTAACCGGCCAGTACCACCAGCACCAGGGCCCCGGCAAAGCCGCCGCCGGTTTTCTGGATGAACGTGCCCGCCGAGTAGAACAACCCGGTGGCGCGGCGCCCGTGTTTCCATTCCGAGTAATCGGCGGTGTCGCCGAGCATGCTGAAGGTGAGCACCGGCATAAAGGCGGCGAAGAATTCCGCAGCGCCACCTAGCAAGTAGACCCAATAAATCCGCACTTCCAGACCGTCTTCCAAAAGTGGAATCCAGGAAAGGTTCAAGTTGAACACCCAGAAACCATCGGGAGGGAGGTAGAAAAGGCCACAAGTCAGTATTCCACTGACCGACAAGGAAATGATAAACAGGGTTTTCTTGCCCAGCAGGCGGCCCAGGTAGCCGGCGGTCAGCGCCGCGACAATGGATACCGCCAGCAGCACCATGAAATAGATTCCGGCCAGGGCTGCATCGCCCACGTAGTGAGTGAAGTAGTAGGCGATCACGCCGTACTTGATGCCGTTAAACAGCATGGTCAGAAAACCCAACCCCAGAACCATCAGCCAGGGCTTGTTGGTGAGCAGGTCGATCAGGTCCCGCTGAGAGGGCGTGGTGGCGCTCTCGGGCATGCGGATCAGACGCCGCACAAAGTAGCCGGTCGCCGCAAGCACCAGCAGTGAGACGATGCCGGTGATGGTCGGATCGAGCTGATAGCGTGCGTCGGGCTCTTGGGTGACAGCGTAAAAGAAGGCCGAAATCGCCATCAACGGAACAATGATCAGCGGCAGGTTGAACGCCAGATCTTTCAATTCCTTGCCGAGAGAGGCCTGGTTTACGGCGGATTCCACCCTCTCGCGGGTGGTGACAAAAGTGATGATACAGAGGGTGACCAGCAGTGCCGCGAACACATACATGGTCCGCTGATACCCTTGGGCGGAGTCGCCCTGACCGAAATATTCCACCATCATGGGGGTGAACCCCATCACCAGAATACCGCCCAGAAAGGCGCCGGCAAAGCGGTAGCCCGACAGCACGCTGCGCTCATTGTGGCTGGGGGTCATCACGCCCATCAGGGCCGAGTAGGGCACGTTGTTCACCGTATAGGCCAGGGTCAGGCCGATATAGGTGAAATAGGCCCAGGCGAGCTTCATGCCCGGGCTCAGGTCGGGGGCGGTAAAGGCCAGGACCATAAACAGGCCCAGCACCGGGGCGGACCAGAGAATCCAAGGGCGGAAGCGCCCGTGCCGGGATTGGGTGCGGTCCGCCACCATGCCCATCACGATGTCGGTCATGCCATCCGACAGGCGCACCAACAGCAGCAGCAATGCGGCGGCCGCGGCGGAAATGCCCAGAGTGTCGGTGTAGAAAATGGCAAGATACGCCAGCGCGCCGCGCCATACCAGGTTCGCGGCGGCATCGCCCATGGCGTAGCCGGACTTTTCAAGAATCGATAGCTTGTGCTGGGAAGGTTCGTTCACTGAACACCTCATTATTTATTATGGGATTGTTGTTGGACTCGGAGCCTGTGCCGATAGTGGGTTGCGCCGGCGGGCGGCCTCCCTCAGGCTCTCAGGACGCGCGATGTGGTCCCTGCGACTGTAAGTGGGAGCTAGGATAATCGCCTCCCCCGCGCTTGTACAGCCGGATGAGAGGTTGAGCGCCAGCGATCGGTGGGTAGTGGGAGGGTGGCGCTTGCAATACGTCATGGAACCGGTTACATTTGCGCATCTTTCGGCGTTCATCCGGCATTTTGTTCTGCTGTGAGCGGCTATGACAAACGGGGCGACGCAAGCGGGCGGTCGCCTCGTCAATAATAATGGGACTTTTCACTATGCAGTTTAATCTCGCCCCCCTGGATCTCGCGATCATCCTGCTGTACGGCGTTGCCACACTCGGGGTAGGGCTGTGGGTATCGCGGCGGGCCTCGGACAATATCCGCAGTTATTTTCTAGGCGGTAACAAGCTGCGCTGGTATTACCTGGGTATTTCCAACGCCTCGGGGCAGTTCGACATCAGCGGTACCATGTGGCTGGTGTCCCTGCTGTTCATCTACGGCCTGACCAGCATCTACATTCCCTGGCTCTGGCCGGTGTTCAACCAGGTGTTCCTGATGGTGTTTCTCTCGGTGTGGTTGCGCCGCTCCGGGGTGATGACCGGGGCGGAGTGGATCACCTTCCGGTTTGGCGACGGCCTGGGGGCACGCCTGTCGCATCTGAGTGTGGTGGCCTTTGCGCTGATTGGGGTGTTGAGTTTCCTGGCCTACGGTTTTATCGGTATCGGTAAATTCGCTGCTGTCTTTCTGCCCTGGCAGCTGCACCCGGATCAGTACTGGAACGAAATCTATTACGGCCTGATCATCACCGCGGTCACCACCGTGTATGTGGTCAAGGGCGGTATGTTCAGTGTGGTATTCACCGAGGTGCTGCAGTTTTTCATCATGACCATTGCCTGTGTCGCGGTGGGCTTCATTGCCATGCAGCAAGTCTCCCCCGAGGTGTTGCAGGCAATCATTCCGGATGGCTGGACCAGTGTGGGCATCGGCTGGACCCTGGATATCGACTGGGGTGGGACCCTCGAGGCGGCCAACGCCCGCATCGCCGCCGATGGCTACGAGCTCTTTGGGGTGTTCTTCATGCTGATGTTGCTCAAGGGGATTCTGGTGAGCATGGCTGGCCCGGCCCCCAACTACGATATGCAGCGTATTCTCTCGGCGCAGTCGCCCATCGAGGCGGCCAAGGTGAGCTGGTTTGTGAATGTGGTGATGCTGTTTCCGCGCTATATGCTGATTACCGGCCTGACGGTTTTGGCGCTGGCGTTTTTCATGGACGACCTGCGGGCCATGGGCGGTGCGGTGGATTTTGAGCAGATACTGCCCCTGGCCATGAAGCACTACGTCCCTACCGGTCTGCTCGGGTTGTTGATTGCCGGCTTGCTGGCCGCCTTTATGTCCACTTTCGCTGCGACCACCAATGCGGCCCCGGCCTATGTCGTTAACGACATCTACAAGCGGTATATCAACGATGAGGCGGAGCCCAAGCGCTATGTGTACCTTAGCTACATCGTGTCCATCGCCTTTGTGGTGGTGGGGGTCGGTATCGGGCTGTTTATTCCCACGCTGCACGAAATCATTTCCTGGATCGTCAGTGGGCTCTACGGTGCCTATGCCGCCTCCAATGTGCTCAAGTGGTATTGGTGGCGCTTTAACGGTTACGGCTATTTCTTCGGCATGGTGGTGGGGTTGATCATTGCCCTGGCGTTGCCGGCCCTGACCGACCTGGACCCGCTGTACGCCTTCCCTTACATGTTGGCGGCCTGTCTGCTGGCCTGTGTGTTGGCGTCCCTGCTGACCGCGCCGGATGATATGGAGGTGCTCAAGCGCTTCTATGTGAAGGTGCGCCCCTGGGGCTTCTGGGGGCCGGTACGCGAGGCGGTGCAGGCCGAGCACCCGGGGGTGAAGGTCAATCCACACTTTGCCCGGGATGCGCTGAATGTTGTGGTTGGCGTGGTGTGGCAAACCGCCCTGGTGGCGATGCCGATTTTTATGGTGATCCAGCACTGGCAGGAGTTCGCGCTGGCGACCCTGGTGGTCGTGCTGACCAGTCTGTTCCTGTGGCGCAACTGGTGGTGCAAGCTGGAGGATTATCCGGACGATATGCCCGCCGATGTGGTGCAGGAGGCGGATGCCCATATCGTGTCCCGGCACTGATCTGTGGGCCATTGCGGCGACTCAACGATTTGAGTTGAGTCGTATTGACCATCAGATTGAAGGCAGACCTTGCAATCTGTTTTGTAACCGATTACATTGAGTGGCATTGTGGCGCCGAATAAACCCAGCCGGTACAGCGCTCCAGTTGCCGAATACGAGTATCGAACAACGCCGGGCGTTTTCACCTGTCCGGCCAACCGTCAGGACCCCTTGTACATGAACGATTTCAACCACGCTGTCCGCTCGCTGCTGAGCGACCATGAAACCCTGATTACCCGCAAGAACCAGCCCGCCCCGGGTGGCAATGGTATTTACCAGCGTTGGCAATCCCCGATTCTGACCGCCGCGCACACGCCGGTGTTCTGGCGCTATGACCTGAACCCGGCCAGCAATCCTCACCTGATGGAACGCCTGGGGGTGAATGCCACCTTCAATTCCGGCGCGCTGTACTGGAAAGGCAAGTACCTTCTGGCGGTACGTGTCGAAGGGGATGATCGAAAATCCTTTTTTGCGATCGCCGAAAGTCCCAACGGGGTGGACAACTTCCGCTTCTGGGATTATCCGATCACTCTGCCGGAAACCGAGCGGCCCGATACCAATGTTTACGACATGCGCCTGACCGCCCACGAAGATGGCTATATCTACGGCCTGTTCTGTACCGAACGCAAAGACCAGAGCCGGCCCGATGATCTGTCCGCCGCCGAGGCGCAGTGCGGCATAGCGCGCACCAGGGATCTGGTGANCTGGGAGCGGCTGCCGGATCTCATCACCTATTCCGGCCAACAGCGCAACGTGGTGCTGCATCCGGAGTTTGTCGATGGNCAATATGCCTTGTACACCCGGCCGCAGGACGGCTTTATCAGTGTGGGTAAGGGGGGCGGTATCGGCTGGGGCCTGTGCGCNTCCATGGAAAACGCCGAAATCAAAGCGGAAGTGATTGTCGATGGCAAGGAGTACCACACCATCAAAGAGGTGAAAAACGGTCAAGGTCCTGCGCCCATCAAAACGGANCACGGCTGGCTGCATCTGGCTCACGGGGTGCGCAACACCGCCGCNGGGCTTCGCTATGTGTTGTACGTTTTCATGACCGAGCTGGAGCGCCCCTGGGTGGTCACCCATCGTCCCGGCGGTCACTTCATTGCGCCTCAGGGTGATGAGCGGGTGGGGGATGTCTCCAACGTGGCGTTTGCCAATGGCTGGATCGTCAACGACAACCACGAGGTGTTCATCTATTACGCCTCATCCGATACCCGCATGCATGTGGCGACATCGACCGTCGACAAACTGGTGGATTACGCGCTCAATACGCCAGAGGATGGGTTGCGCTCNGCNGCGTCGGTGGCGACCCGAAACGCATTGATTGAGGCCAATCTCTCGCTGCTGGAAGGAATGAANAACTGATGGCGTTATACGAGCCCGCAGTGAAAAGCCCGTTGTCGGAATTGAGTCATGAGTTCCGCTCGGAATTGCTATCGATTGCCGACTGGTGGTTGGCCTATGCTCAGGACCAGNAGCGCGGTGGCTTTTACGGTGAAGTGGGAGTCGATAATGTNCCGGTGCCGGACGCCGACAAAGGTGTGGTNCTGAATACGCGCATTCTGTGGTTTTTCAGCGAACTGGCCAGCGAGGTGGATGACCCCCGTTATCGCGAGGCGGCGGAGCGCGGTTACCGNTATCTTCTCGCTCACTTTCTGGATGAAGCGTACGGCGGTTTTTTCTGGACTCTGGATGCAGACGGAGCNCCNAAAGACACCAAAAAGCANGTGTACGCNCAGGCCTTTGCGATCTATGCCCTGGTCGCCTATTACCAGTTGACCGGCGAGCCCCTGGCTTTACAGCAGGCGCAGCAGACGTTCGACCTTCTGGAGCGTCACACNGTCGATCCTGCGAAGGGNGGTTATCTGGANGCGTTCAATCGCCAGTGGGGCGCGCTGGANGATGTGCGCCTGAGCGACAAGGACCTTAACTTNCCCAAAACNATGAACACCCATCTGCATGTGGTGGAGGCATACACCACNCTCTATCAGGTGGATGCNCGCGCTTCNGTCGCTGACGCACTGCATTACGCGATTGATTGTTTTGATCGTCATATCATCAACAAAGATAACTTCCACCTGCGCATGTTCATGGATCACGACTGGCAGGANCATTCGCCCGGTTATACCTACGGGCACGACATCGAGTGCAGCTGGTTGCTGGCAAAAGCCACCGAGTCCCTTGCCGATGCNGCGGTCAGCGAGCGCCTGAAACCGAGNGTTCTCGGCACCGCCTACGTCTGTCTNCGCGAANCCATGGGTGAGCACGGCGAAATGTACGACGGCTTTGAGTTTGCGACTCAGGCGTTCAATCATGAAAGGGTCTGGTGGGTGCAGGCCGAGGCCATGGTGGGTTANTACAAAGCCTATACCCTGTCCGGTAACGANGATTTCCTGGCGACAACGGAACGACTCTGGTCGTTTATCAAGCGCTATCACAGGGCTGAAAACGGCGAGTGGTTATGGCTTTCGACGCTGGATGATCAAAGCCTCGCGCCTTCGTACAAGCTCGGCCCCTGGAAGGGTCCTTACCACAATGGTCGGGCCATGTTGGAGATGCTGCGGTTGCTCCAATGATACCGTCTGGTGGATAGTGTCGGATTACGCTTTGCTCCGAAGCGTCGGACCGATCCGACCTACGGTTTCCAAAGGTGCCAGGCCAAGACCAGGACGATGGCCCATCCGCTGATGGCCAGCACCGGCCACACCCATTCGGGTCGCCGTTGCAATATGGGTAGCCCCGCGTCTCGCGTCCACCGCGGGTTGGGCCGCTGAAGATCCTGCCACCATTCGGAAAGGGCATCGTAGCGCTGTTGGGGCTGAAGGCTCAGGGCTTTCTCCAGCGCTTTGTCCAGCCACAACGGCACCATCGGGTTGTGATGGCGAGCGGGCTGATAGCGTAACTTCTGCAACTGGCGTTCGTTCAACGCTTTGCCATAAGCGTCGCCGTACGGCTTCTGGCCGGTGAGCATTTCGTACAACAATACGGCGAGGGAAAATTGGTCGGAACGCGGGCCGGTCTGGCCACCGTAGCGATATTCCGGGGCAGAGTAATCCATGGTTCCCAGAATCTTATCTCGGGTAAAGGGGGCCTCCAGCTCTTCCACGCTGGCGACCCAGCAGGAGCCGAAATCCACGATCACTGGTCCCTTCGGTCCCATAACAATATTGTCCGGCTTGATGTCCTGATGCAGGGTCTCCTTTCGATGAAAGGAGCGTATACCCTTGATCAACTGCCCGGTAATGTCCACCGCGTCATTGATTGCCAGAGGTCCGCGTTCGGCCATCAATTGCCCGAGCGTTGGCCCGGGTATGTACTCGGTCAGATAGTACAGACACGAACGGGGCTCGGGGCCCGACATAACCCTGGCGACCTGAGGGCTTTGAATCCGTGCGCCTATCCAGGCTTCCATCACAAATCGTTCGAGGTACGCAGGGTCGTCGCTGTATAAAACCGAGGGGGTTTTCATGATCATCCTTCGCCCGGCGTCGTCCTGCACCTGGTAGACCTGGCTTCGGTTGGACTCGTGCAGTGGTTTTTCCACCCGCAACCCATCCAGGGTCTGCCCTGTATCGAGTAATGGCGGAAAAGGCAGTCGCGCCAGTACGTCCATGGCGTCATCCTGATTGGCGTGTCCCAGTTGCCGGACCGCGGCTACCTGTATGCTCAGATTGTCATCACTGCCATTGTCGAGCGCAGCTTTACTGGCTTTCTCCACCAGTTGCTGCGGGTGATCGCAGTGGGTTTTGATCAGCACGCGCAGGCGGTCTTCGGGCAGGTGATCGTGGATGCCATCGCTGGTCAGAATGAATACATCGCCAACGTGTACTTCCAGGGTGTGAAAATCCACCTCGACGCCAACGTCGGCGCCCAGTGCCCGGCTCAGGTAGGTTTCTTCGCGGCTGAGTGATTGGCAGTGGTCCCGGGTGAGTTGTTCGAGTTGGCCGCTGCGCCAGAGGTAAATGCGGGTGTCGCCGACGTGAAAGAGGTAGGCGTTGTTGCCTTTGAGGATGAGGGCGCTGAAGGTGGTAAGCAGCCCTTCACCGCGCACGCTGTTGCGACTTAGGCCCCAGAGGCTACGATTGAGGGATTGCAGTACTCGCTGACCGGATTGCCGGGTGCTCCAGGTGTCGGGGGTGGCGTAGTAGTCGGTCAAGAATCCGGTTATGGCGGTCTGGCTGGCTTCGCGCGCGGCGGAGCTGGAGCTGACGCCATCGGCGATGGCAATGGCGATGCCTTTGTGGGTAAGCGCCGCGTCATCGGGCAAGCGCGCCCCAATGGTATCCTGATTTTCGCCTTTGCGTCCGCCGTCACTATACTGGGCAAAGTCGATGGTTATTTTCGATTTTATATGGTCCATTTAGAAATCATTGTCAGTTTTTTGAAGTCGGAGAGTCCGGGCGCTCGTGGGGTATCCCGTTTGTAGCCCCGCCGTGAATACATCCCTGTAGGCTTCTCGTCGGCTCCCTGCC
>NZ_NZQP01000060.1:0-90643 GCF_002695945.1 Marinimicrobium sp.
CAAGGCGCACTATGAGCGCCTGGTGTCCCGAGGCAAAGCAAAAATGAGTGCTCTGGGCGCGGCCATGAGAAAACTGGTTCAGATGGCTTATGGCGTGCTTAAGCACCAGCAAGGCTACGATCCTCAATGGGCTGGTTAACTACAACCCATTGAGGTACGTGGGGACAGATGGTATCTACGAATAGCAAGGCAGTTCGCGTAGGGCGGATAAGCGCGAAGCGCGCATCCGCCGTCACCCAAGGCCAACTGCCGAGGTGCACGTAGGGCGGATCGGTCCGACGCCTCGGAGGGCGAAGCCCGCATCCGCCGTTCACACAATATCCGAATTTACCGTAGACCGAAGATTACAAATATCTACCAGGAATTAAACAGGAGACCCCCAGTGGGAAAACAGATTCTACTACTCCCGGGCGACGGCATTGGCCCGGAAATCGTGGCCGAAGCCAAAAAAGTACTGGATGTGGTCAACGACCAGTTCCAGCTCGGCCTGAGCTTTGAAGAAGACCTGATGGGCGGTTGCTCCATCGACAAACACGGTGTACCTCTGGCCGACGAAGCCCTGGAAAAAGCCCGCCAGTCCGATGCGATTCTGCTCGGCGCTGTGGGTGGCCCGAAATGGGACAAGCTGGATCGGGCCATCCGGCCGGAAAAAGGCCTGTTGAAAATCCGCTCTTCCCTGGAGCTATACGCCAACCTGCGCCCGGCCATGCTCTACCCGCAACTGGTGGAAGCCTCCAGCCTCAAGCCGGAAGTGGTGTCCGGGCTGGATATCCTGATCGTCCGCGAGCTCACCGGTGGCATCTACTTTGGGGAGCCCCGAGGCATCCGCACCCTGGAGAATGGCGAACGGGAAGGGTTCAATACCTACAAATACAGCGAAAGCGAAATCGAGCGCATTGGTCGTACCGCGTTCGAAATGGCGCGCAAGCGGAACAAGAAAGTCTGCTCGGTAGACAAAGCCAATGTGTTGGAAGCCACCATGCTCTGGCGCGAAGTCATGGACCGCCTGGCGCCGGAGTACCCGGACGTGGAACTGTCTCATATGTACGTGGACAACGCCGCCATGCAACTGGTGCGCGCACCCAAGCAATTTGACGTGATCGTCACCGGCAACATGTTCGGCGACATCCTCTCCGACGCCGCCGCCATGCTCACCGGCTCCATCGGCATGCTGCCCTCCGCGTCCCTGGATAAAAATGGCTGCGGCATGTACGAGCCCTGCCACGGCTCGGCCCCGGATATTGCCGGCCAGGGCATCGCCAACCCGCTGGCGACCATACTGTCCGCCGCGATGATGTTGCGCTATTCTCTGTCTATGACCGATGCTGCTGACGCCATTGAGGCGGCCGTGGGCAAAGTGCTGGACCAGGGGTTGCGCACCGCGGATATCGTTACCGAGGGCAGTCGCAAGGTGTCCACGGCGGAAATGGGCGATGCGGTGGTTGCGGCGCTTAATTCGTAGGGTATCCTCCACCTCAGACCGGACTACCATAAGACCACAAACATTCAAGGCAACAACAGAATTCACTCACTGAGAAAGAGAGAACTATTATGAAAGTAGGTTTTATCGGATGGCGCGGCATGGTCGGCTCCGTATTGATGGAGCGCATGCAGGCAGAGAACGACTTTGCGGACATCGAGCCGGTGTTCTTCTCCACCTCCAACGCCGGTGGTAAAGCCCCCGCGGTGGTGGACGGCGTTCCGCCCCTGAAAGATGCCTTTGACCTGGACGCCCTCAAGGCCCTCGACGCCATTGTCACCTGTCAGGGCGGCGACTACACCACTGAAGTGTTCGGAAAACTGCGCGACAGCGGCTGGAAAGGCTACTGGATCGACGCCGCCTCCACCCTGCGTATGGCCGACGACGCCGCTCTGGTGCTGGACCCGGTCAACCTGGACGTCATCAAAGACAGCATCGCCAAAGGCGTGAAAAACTACGTCGGTGGCAACTGTACCGTCAGCCTCATGCTGATGGGCCTCGGTGGCCTGTTCCAGAACAACCTGGTCGAATGGGCCACCTCCATGACCTACCAGGCCGCCAGTGGTGCCGGCGCCCAGAACATGCGCGAACTGCTCAACCAGATGGGTGGCCTGCGCGACTCGGTCGCCAGTGAGCTGGAAGATCCCGCCTCGGCGATCCTGGATATCGACCGCAAAGTGGCCGCCGCCATGCGCAGCGACGACTTCCCGACCGACCAGTTCGGAGCGCCCCTGGCGGGGAGCCTGCTGCCGTTTATCGATAAGCAGCTGGACAACCGCCAGAGCAAGGAAGAGTGGAAAGGGCATGTAGAGACCAACAAGATTCTCGGTCGCAGCGACAACCCGGTGCCCATCGATGGGCTCTGTGTGCGCATCGGCTCCATGCGCTGCCACAGTCAGGCACTGACCATCAAACTGAACAAAGATGTGCCGCTGGATGAAATCGAGTCCATGCTGGCCGAGGCCAACCAGTGGGCCAAAGTGGTGCCGAACGAGCGTGAAGCCACCCTGCGTGACCTGACACCGACCGCGGTGACAGGTACCCTCACGGTGCCGGTGGGTCGCTTGCGCAAGATGAATATGGGTTCCCAGTACCTGTCCGCCTTCACGGTGGGCGACCAGCTTCTCTGGGGTGCTGCCGAGCCGCTGCGTCGCGTATTGCGCATTCTCAAAGAGGCCTGATTGTCCTCGGGTAAGACGAGCCCCGCCCGGTCTGACCGCGCGGGGCTTTTTTTTATGAAAGGGTGGGGCGGTCGATCTGGATCTCAGAAAAGTTCCCCGCCTCCGGCGTCAAAATCGTTATTTTTTGTGCGGCGGTGCAAATAATGTATAAAAACATGCCATAAAGCCCCCCAGTTGACGGGCTTAAGTGTTGATAAAAAGCTACTTATAATGAATACTTACAGCCATTAGTGAAGAATTATTCTAGGTTTTATAACTCCTGCTAAGCCAAAACAGGTTCACCGTGCCGTCAAAATCGACGGGAGAGTCGATGACTTCAGTCGGGCACATGGGGCCAGGGAGATAATAAAGGATCGTCCTATGCATCTGCTTCGTAAGCTGAGTTTTGTAATCGGATTGGCCGCCTTGCTGGTTGCTCAACCGGGATTTGCCCTGGGGCTTGGGGAGTCCGAGTTGAAGTCGGCGCTCAATCAGCCCTTCCAGGCGGACATCCAGTTGACCAACCTGAGAGGGTTGAGTCGCAACGAGATTATCGTCCGGCTGGCTTCCCAGGAAGATTTTGAGCGTGCCGGCCTTGAGCGCATGGCGTTCTACGGTCAGCTTGAGTTCGAATTGTTGCTGGACCATCCCGAAGGCCCAATTGTGCGGGTGACCACGCAACAGCCGGTGCGGGAGCCCTACATGAACTTCCTGGTGGAGGCGCGTTGGGCCAGTGGCCGTCTGCTGCGCGAATACACCTTCCTGCTGGATCTGCCCACCTTCGATGACGAGCGTCAGGCCCAGCCGGTGCAATCCGCCACGTCGGGCGTTACCCGGTCGGCCGCCGAACGCCAACCCGAAGCACGTCCGCAGCCGCGTCAGCGTGCTGAATCTGAAACCCGTCCCCAGGCGGGCTACGACGGCGATACCTATTCGGTCACGTCCAATGACACCCTGTGGGAGATTGCTCTGCGGGTTCGTCCGGGTCGCGACCTGTCAGTTCAGCAGACCATGCTGGCGATTCAGCGTAAAAATCCCGAAGCCTTCATCAATGGCAACATCAATCTTCTCCGCGAGGGTCAGGTTCTGCGCCTGCCCAACCGCGACGAAATTCGCAACCTGAACCCGCAGAATGCGGTACGCGAAGTGGCCGAGCACAATCGTGAGTGGTCGGGTGGCGCCCTGGGAGCCCAATTGGATGCCGGTCAGCGCGGCGCCAGCCAGCGCAGCGGTCCCAGCGATGTCAGCGGTCAGGTGCGCCTGGCGGCGCCGAGCCAGGGTAACTCCGGTGAGGCCGGGCAGGGCGGAGGTGCCAGCACGGATTCCGGCTCCGAGCTGCAGGCTGAGCTGTCAGCCGCCCAGGAAGAACTTGAAAAGAGCCGCCGTGAGAACCGGGAGCTGTCTTCTCGCGTGGAAGAGCTGGAAGCGCAGATCGATACCATGGAAAGCCTGATTGAGGCCAGCAACGAGCAGTTGCGGGCCCTTCAGACCAGCGCCCAACAAAACCGCGAAGCGGAGCAGGCGCAGGAAGAAGCCTCTGACGTGGCTGCGGCTGAGCCTTCTCCGGAAGCCGAGGCAGAGGCTGAGACTCCCGCCGCCGCGGCGGACACCTCTGAGGCCGCCGCGCCCGCACAGGAAGAGCCGGTGGACCGCAGCAAGCGGGTCGTGCGCTCCATTCCTCAGGAAAAAACCCTGATGGATCACGTGATGGACAACCTCCTGTGGATCGGTGCCGGTGTCCTGGTCATCCTGCTGGGTGTGTTGGCGCTGCTGCGTCGACGCCAGAGTGGTGAAACCCCGGTTGAACGAGACAGTGATGACGATTTTGAGCCGGCGTTTGACGAAGAGGGATTCGCGGAAGAGTTTGAGTCCGATGAATCGGGCAGTGACCACGACGGTATCGATCTGGCGCAGGAAGATGCCGAACCGGAGGAGCCGGACGCCTGGGATGAGCAGACCGATGATTCCGTTGAAGCCGAAACCGGTGATGTGGTTGGCGAGGCGGATATTTACATCGCCTACGGCAAACTGGATCAGGCGGAAGAGCTGCTACTCAAGGGGCTGGAAAAAGAGCCCGCTTCTCCGGCCATCCTGTCCAAGCTGCTGGAAGTCTATGCCGAAAATCGCGACGTAGAGGCGTTTGATCGCCACTATTCCACCCTGCTGGGTACCGATGATCGGTCGGCCATTCAGCGTGCCGGTGAACTGCGGGACACGATTCCCGGTGCCGGAGAATTTGATGTCAACGCACTGGATACCGGCGCCACTGCGCCTGTTGATGAGCAAGACGATTTCAGCTCGCTCGAACAGAGCGACAGCGATGATTTCGACTTCAATCTCGATCTGGACGAAGAGCCCAAGGCGTCGCAGAGTGACCAGAAGGCGGCGGATGACAATGAGTTGAGCCTGGACGATGACTTCAACTTCGACCTGGACGATGATCTGGACCTGGAGGAGGAAACCGTCGAGCCGGTCACCACCGAGTCGGATCTGGATGCCTCATCGAACCGCTATGACCTGTCCTTTGACGAGTCCGAACCAGCGGCAGCTGACGAGGAGTTCTCTCTGGACTTTGATCTGGACGATGAGGATGATCAGGTCACCCTGCAGTCGGAAAAAACCGCTGAAGCGGGGGATGGCGATCAGGATGATTTCCCCGAGCTGGATCTCAAGCTGGACGATGAAGTGGGCGAAAGCGATGCGCCCGTCACCGACAGCGTCAGCACCGATGATGACTGGAATTTTGAGCTGGATGAGACCTCCTCCGAAGGTGGTATCGAAGCTCTGGACGATGCGCTTTCCGATCTGGACGAGGAGCCTGCGGAGACCTCTTCCCTGACGCTGGAGCCGATGGATGGCGCGGATTCAGACAAGGGTTCTGAATCGGTCGCTGAAGACGACGACCTGTCACTGGATTTCCAGGATGACGCGGATGACGAGTTGACCGTACACGAATCCGGCCTGGATCGGGACGCGACCTCTGAGGATGAACAGGAGGCGGGTCAGGATGCGTTTGCGGACCTGGACGATGCATTGGCCGAAGACTGGTCTGATGCTCAGCGTGACCAGGAGCCCGGAGTTGAGGCGAAGCCCGCAGCGGATGACAGTGACGATTTTGACCTGGATGCCCTGGAAACCGGTGATCTGGATCTGTCCTCACTGGATGAAGAAATGAGCGATCTGGATGCCGACCTCGAAGGTGCGTCCGATTCAGAGCCTGAAAATACTCCCCAGGCGGACACCGCCGCTCAGACGCCAGAGCCGGCGTCGACCGATGTCGATGAAGATCAGGTGTTTGAAGAGGCGTTGTCTGGGCTGGCCTCCGATGATTCAGCGGCCACGGAGTCGGATTCTCAGGAGTCCGATGACGATATGGATGCGGAGCTGGATTTCCTCGCCGATACCGATGAGGCGGCGACCAAGCTGGATCTGGCCCGCGCCTATATCGATATGGGTGATGCGGACGGTGCCCGCGATATTCTGGAAGAGGTGCGCCAGGAGGGCAACGAACAGCAGCAGCAGGAAGCGGAGGAGCTGTTGGGTCGAATCGAAAGCTGATTTTTCCGGCTGGTTCTCCTGCAAAGCCTTGCGCATCCTGTGCGCAGGGCTTTGTTTTTTCAGGGGTGGCAATGTTTTTCAGGATTGGCGGTTTTTGGGGGGGCTGGTTGAGTTCTCTAAAGCGGCCGATTGTCGAGGCAAGAGTAAGTGATGACCGAAACCAGTCAGGCCCAGCCCAGAGCCTACAAGCGCAACGCCGAAATCTTTCCCGATACCGAGTGGCCCGAGGGGATGCACCGGGTCGCGTTGGCGGTCGAGTATCAGGGAACCCACTACCACGGATTCCAGACGCAACCCAGTGGGGTTCCGACGGTGCAGGGGCATCTGGAGCGGGCGCTCAGCGCCGTGGCCAACGAGCCGATTTCCCTGATCTGCGCCGGCCGGACCGATGCGGGGGTTCACGCCACCGGTCAGATTGTCCACTTCGACACGATGGCCGAGAGGCCGGAAAAGGCCTGGGTGCTCGGCACCCGTGCTCAGTTGCCCTTTGATATAGCGGTACGCTGGGCCAGGCCGGTTGAGCCCGGTTTTCACGCGCGCTTCAGTGCCCGCTCACGCACCTACCGCTACCTGATTTCCGATCGCGACACCTACTCGGCGCTGACCCACCAGCACATTACCTGGTCCCGCAAGCGGTTGAACGTCGGGGCCATGCGTGAGGCGGCCCAGGCCCTGGTTGGGGAGCACGACTTCACCTCCTTTCGGGCCAGTCAGTGCCAGGCGCGCAACCCGGTTCGCCGGATCGATTATCTGCACCTCGTCCGACGGGGCGACCTGATTGTGCTTGAAGTCCGGGCCAACGCGTTTTTACACCATATGGTCCGCAACATTGTGGGTGTTCTGCTTGCGATTGGCGCTGGCGAGGCGGACATTGGCTGGGCGGCGGAAATTCTGGCGGCCCGGGACCGCAGCGCCGGTGGGGTGACGGCGCGTCCCTTCGGACTGTACCTGGTCCATGTCGATTACCCGGCGGCCTTTGGCCTGCCCGGCGGTCAACCGGGTCCGATTTTTGTGCCTGAGCCCCTGGGTGGATTGATGGAAAATCCCTGATCCGGCGGCCTCTGGCAGCAATTTGTGCGGATTTCTGCTAGTATCTCCGGTCTGTTTTCACAGCGGCAGACAGGGCGGACATGAGTCAGGACATTCGGGTTAAAATATGCGGCATTACGCGCTCGGAAGACGCCCGACTGGCGCTCAGAGCCGGCGCTCACGCCCTGGGGTTGGTGTTCTACCCGGCCAGCCCCCGGGCCGTGGACATTGAGCAGGCAAAAGCTGTCGCCCACACCGTAGGGCCGTTCGCGACCCTCGTCGGGCTGTTTGTAAATGCCGCTCCGGCCACGATCGACGCGGTCCTGAACGAAGTGCCTCTACAGCTGCTGCAGTTCCATGGCGATGAAACGGCCGACGAATGCGTCCGCTACGGGCGTCCATATATCAAAGCGTTGCGTATGCGTCCTGAGTTGGATGTTATGGCCGCCATGGCAGAGCATCCACACGCGTCTGGTTTTTTGCTGGATGCCTACCGCAAAGGGGTCCCGGGCGGCACCGGAGAAACCTTTGACTGGGAGCGGGTGCCTCGCAACCCTGAACGACCGGTCATTCTGGCCGGTGGCCTGACGCCCGACAACGTCCGTCAGGCGATCTCCGCGACCCGCCCTTATGGCGTGGATGTCAGTGGCGGGGTAGAAGCGTCGCCCGGTCTCAAGGATGCCGGCAAAGTAAACCAGTTTATGTTTAACGCCCTCAACGGTGATCAAGGTGAACTCTAAGACTCAAGCGTTTTCAAGCAAACGGTACTCTGACACCGACTACAGCCAGTTTCCCAGCGCCGATGGCCACTTTGGCCCTTATGGCGGGCGGTTTGTGTCCGAGACATTGATTTATGCCCTGGATGAGCTCAAGCGCATCTACGGCGACCTGAAAAACGATCCGGATTTTCAGGCGGAATTCGACAAGGATCTGGCCTACTACGTCGGGCGCCCATCCCCGCTGTACCACGCCGAGCGTTGGAGCCGCGAACTGGGTGGGGCCCAGATTTACCTCAAGCGGGAAGACCTGAACCACACCGGTGCCCACAAGGTGAACAACACCATTGGTCAGGCACTGCTGGCCAAGTTCACCGGTAAGCAGCGGGTGATTGCCGAGACCGGGGCAGGGCAGCACGGCGTGGCATCGGCCACTGTGGCGGCGCGGCTCGGTCTCAAGTGTTGCGTATACATGGGGGCTGAGGACGTCCAGCGCCAGTCCCTGAACGTCTATCGGATGAAGCTGCTCGGTGCCGAAGTCATTCCCGTGACCTCCGGTTCCCGCACCCTCAAGGATGCGATGAACGAGGCCATGCGCGACTGGGCCACCAACGTCGACGACACCTTCTACATTATCGGCACCGTGGCCGGTCCGCACCCCTATCCTCAGTTGGTGCGCGATTTCCAATCAGTGATCGGGCGTGAAGCCCGGGCTCAGTGTCTGGAGCAGACCGGTCGTCTGCCCGATGCCCTGGTGGCCTGTGTGGGCGGCGGCTCCAACGCCATCGGCCTGTTCCACCCCTTCCTCGGGGATGACAGTGTCGAAATGTACGGCGTCGAGGCCGGCGGTGACGGCGTTGAGACCGGACGCCATGCCGCACCGCTGAGCGCCGGTATCCCCGGGGTGCTGCACGGCAACCGGACCTATCTGATGGAAGACGAAAACGGCCAGATCATCGAGACCCACTCGGTCTCCGCCGGTCTGGATTATCCGGGTGTGGGCCCGGAGCACGCCTGGTTGAAAGATCAGGGGCGCGTCAATTACGTGGCGATCAATGACCAGGAAGCTCTGGCGGCGTTCCGTAAAACGACCCTGACAGAAGGCATCATGCCCGCGCTCGAGTCGAGCCATGCCTTGGCCTATGCCGAAAAGCTGGCGCCGACCATGCGTCCGGATCAGAGTATTGTGGTGAACCTCTCCGGCCGTGGAGACAAAGACATTCTTACTGTTGCCAAGCTTGATGGCATCGAAGTGTAAGCGCAGAATCAGGATAGAGAATTCATGAGTCGTATTGCCAAACGCCTGCAGGACCTGCGCTCGCAGGGAAGAAAAGCCCTGGTGACCTATATCGTCAATGGTGACCCTTACCCCGAAGCCACGCTGCCCGCGATGCACGAACTGGTCAGGCAGGGGGCCGATATCATCGAGCTGGGGGTTCCCTTTTCTGACCCGATGGCGGAGGGGCCGGTGATCCAGCGGGGCCACGAGCGGGCGCTGGAGCACAAAATCAGCCTGCGCGGCACCCTGGAGCTGGTGCGCCAGTTTCGGGAAACCGATGCCGATACGCCGGTGGTACTGATGGGGTACGCCAACCCGATCGAGCGCATGGGTTACGACACCATTGCGCAGCTGGCCTCCGAGGCGGGCGTCGACGGGCTGCTCACGGTTGACCTGCCGCCGGAAGAGGCGGAGCCGCTCAAGCGCGAGTTGACCGCCGTGGGCATGGACAACATCCTGCTGCTGGCGCCGACCACCAGTGTTGAGCGCGCCCGGCAGGTGTCCGCCCTCGCCAGCGGCTTTATTTACTATGTCTCCCTCAAGGGGGTGACCGGCGCAGGACACCTGGATGTGGACGCGGTCAAGGCCAAGCTGGACGAGTTTGGTAAACTGACCGATCTGCCCCTATGTATCGGCTTCGGCATCAAGGATCCGGAAACGGCTCGCAAGCTGTCCGCGCTGGCCGACGGCGTTGTGATCGGTAGCGTCCTGGTGAGCACCATGGGTGATCGGTACGAACAGTCGCCCGAGCAGATAGCCGCCGCCGTGGGAGATATTGTTGGCGGTATCCGCACAGCGCTGGATGCCTGATCGCTCCGAGTAACGAATACCCGAGTCGGGCCCGGCAGCCCGACAGAGACTGAAAACCTCAAGATTTCGCAGAGAGAATCGACATGAGTTGGCTAGAAAAGATTGTACCGAGCATGGCCCGTGCAGAGGGTAAGCGTGGTGGCAGCAAGGTACCGGAAGGGCTCTGGAAAAAATGCGTCAAGTGTCAGGCGGTCCTCTATCGTCCTGAGCTGGAGCGCAACCTGGATGTCTGCCCCAAATGCGACCATCACATGCGCATTGGCGCCAGAACCCGGCTGAACCTGTTTCTGGATGAGGAGAATCGTCAGGAACTGGCGACTGACGTTGAGCCGATCGATCGGCTGAAGTTCCGCGATGTGAAAAAATACAAGGATCGCCTGTCAACCGCCCAGAAAACCACGGGCGAAAAAGACGCCCTGGTGGCCATGAAGGGGACTCTGAAAGGCATGCCGGTGGTGGCAGTGGCGTTTGAGTTTGCCTTCCACGGCGGCTCCATGGGCTACGTCGTCGGCGAGCGCTTCGCCCGGGCGGCCAAAGTGGCGCTGGAAGAAGATATTCCTCTGGTGTGTTTTTCGGCCACCGGTGGTGCCCGCATGCAGGAGGCGTTGATCTCCCTGATGCAGATGGCTAAGACCAGCGCTGTCATCGAACGTCTGAAGCGTCAGGGCACCCCTTACGTGTCAGTCATGACCGATCCGGTCTACGGCGGCGTATCCGCGAGTCTCGCGTTGCTGGGTGACATCAATGCCGCCGAGCCCAATGCCCGGGCCGGTTTTGCCGGTCCCAATATCATTGAGCAGACCATTCGGCAGAAGCTGCCCAAAGGTTTCCAGCGCAGTGAGTTCCTGCTCGATAAGGGTGCCATCGACATGATCATCCATCGTCGGGACATGCGCGATACGCTCGCGCGCCTGTTGGCTAAATTCACTCGCCGCGAGGCGGTCTGATTGGCACCAGCAATGCGCTTTGAGCGCCTGGACGACTGGTTACACTGGCTCGAAAGCCACCATCCCACTGAAATTGAACTCGGCTTGACCCGAATCCGTGCGGTGGCCGAGCGCCTCGACCTGCTATCCCCCCAGGCCCGGGTGGTCAGCATAGCGGGTACCAACGGCAAGGGCTCCTGCGTGGCCGCCTGCTCCGCGATGTTGCGGGCAGCCGGGCAGCGGGTCGGTGCCTATACCTCTCCCCATCTACAGCACTATAACGAACGCATCCAGGTCGACGGTGTTCCGGTCGGCGACGGTGAGTTGTGCCGTGCGTTTGCCCGCATTGATGCCGCGAGCACCGACATCAGTTTGACCTACTTCGAGTTCGGCACCCTGGCCGCTCTGCTGATTTTTCAGGAGCAGGCTGTGGATGTCATGGTGCTCGAAGTGGGGCTGGGTGGACGTCTTGATGCGGTCAACTTGCTGGATGCCGGTGTGGCAGTGGTCACCAGTGTCGACCTGGATCATCAGGCCTGGTTGGGCAATGACCGCGACAGTATCGGTCGGGAAAAAGCCGGTATCTACCGTGCCGGTCAGATTTCACTGTGCGCTGATGAGCAACCTCCGGCCGGCCTGCTGTCGGCGGCCGGGGCAATTGGAGTCGAGTTACAGCGCATTGGCGAGCGGTTTGGATTTACTGGACAGGATGGGGGCTGGTGCTGGTGGGGGCAGGGCAGTGATGGTCAGCCGCAACAGTGCCAGCTCGAGCGGCCGGTGCTGCCCTGGCCGAGTATTGCCGCGGCCCTGCAGGTTGTCGCTCAACTGGGCCATCAGGTCGAGCCATTGGCGCAAGCCTGCAGGCTCGATCGGCTGACGCTGCCCGGGCGCTATCAGACTCGCCCCTGGGCGGGGCGAACCCTGGTGCTGGATGTTGCACACAACCCGGCCGCTGCCAGGCATCTGGCGGCCCGTCTGACGAGCGCTGGCCCGGTAGATACCCACCTCGTGGTCGGCATGATGGCGGATAAGGATCGGGTCGCCACTCTGGCACCGCTTTATCCATTGATGACTCACTGTTGGCTGGTATCGCTTCCGGAGATCCCCAGGGCCGCCACCGTGGCACAATTGGAGCAGGACCTGGCGGCGCTCAATGTCTCGGCAAGCGGCTGTGGTACAGTAGTCGAGGTGATGGGGCGACTGAGGCGGGAGTCCCGGCCCGGAGATCGGATTGTGATAATGGGGTCTTTTTACACGGTCAGCGCGGCCCTCGACTGGCTGGATGCTGAGAGCGATAGGCCAGACCCTCTGCGCGACAATATAGAGAGTAACCATGAATAGCGGTCTGAAACAGCGCCTGGTGGGTGCGATCGTCCTTATCGCGATTGGCATTCTGGTAGTGCCCAGCATCCTGCGGGATCGGCAGGTGGAGCCGGTCAGTACCCAGACGCTGATTCCCGATCGACCCGCCCGGGACACCATGGTCTTCGAAGCGCCGTCGGCGCCGGAGAATATTGAGCCGGCACCGGAGCCCGACACCATGTTTATGCCCGAAGATGACTCCCAGCCGGTAGTGGACTCCCTGGAAGAGGCCCAGTCCGAACCGACGGAGGCTCAGGCCGATCCGCCGCCGGAACGTTCTGCGCCGGAATCTGAGGCGACGGAGGTGAATACCGATGAAGGTACAGCCTGGGTCATCCAGGTCGCCAGTTTCCGCGACCCGGATACCGCGCGGGCGCTGCGGGATCGGTTGCAGGGAGAGGGCTACCGTGCCTACGTGCGCTCTGCCAGCACCGACGCCGGGGCGGTCAGCCGGGTGTTTATCGGTCCGAAAGTGAGCCGTTCGGAGGCCGAGTCGACCAAGGCGGCGGTCGATCAGGCCCTGAAGGTCGATGCGCTGATTCTGCGCTTTGAGCCTTGAGCCTCTCCGGTGGCACCGACGGGCGCCGGGGGTATCTGATCCGCGGTGCCTCTGCTAAAATGCGCGCGCAAGCAACCGGGGAGCTTTCCATAGCATGAGTCGGGCCAGCGAATGAACTGGGCAGATTGGGCCATACTGGGCATACTGTTGGTGTCCAGCCTTATCAGCATCAAACGCGGCTTCGTCAAAGAAGCCCTGTCGTTGGTCACCTGGCTGGTGGCCTTTGTGGTGGCTGTGCTGTTCGGCGATCGCCTGGCAGTGCTGCTCACGGACTTGATTCCCACCCCTTCCATTCGAGAAATGGCGGCCTTCGTCATTCTGTTCGCGGCGACACTGATTGTCGGCGCCATGGTGAATTATCTGATCGGCGAGCTGGTCCGGATGACCGGTCTGTCGGGCACCGACCGACTGTTCGGCATGTTGTTTGGGCTGGCCCGTGGCCTGGTGGTGGTCATGGCGCTGCTGATTCTGTTGCCCTCGATCATTCCCGTTGACCAGGACGAGTGGTGGCGCGAGTCAGCCCTGGTACCGCATTTTCTCGCGTTCGAAGATTGGGCTCGCGCACTGGCGGCCGAGACAACCCGCTTCTTTTTTCAGTGGTTTTAATCCCGGGACGCCGCCCGGGTGTTCCGTTTTTTTATGACGTAAAGGTGGTTTTTCTATGTGCGGCATTGTGGGTATTGTGGGTAAAAGCGATGTCAATTTGCAGCTCTATGACGCGCTGACCATACTCCAACATCGCGGCCAGGATGCGGCGGGTATCATGACCTGTGACGGCGGCAAGCTGGCTCAGCAGAAGGCCAACGGCTTGGTGAAAGACGTTTTCCGGACCCGTCATATGCAGCGGCTGGTGGGCAATATCGGTATCGGCCACGTGCGCTATCCGACGGCGGGCAGCTCGGGCCCGGCGCTCGCCCAGCCTTTCTATGTGAACTCTCCCTACGGTATTGCCTTGGCCCACAACGGCAACCTGACCAACGCGGACCAGCTCAGCGAAGAGCTTTTCAAAACCGACCTGCGTCATGTCAACACCGACTCGGACTCCGAGGTGTTGCTCAACGTGTTTGCCCACGAGCTGCAGTCCCAGGGTAAGTTGCAGCCCAATGAGGATGACATCTTTGAAGCCATTGCCGGCGTGCATCGTCGGGTCAGCGGTGGTTACGCGGTGGTGTCGATGATTGCCCGCTACGGCCTGATTGCGTTCCGCGATCCAAACGGTATTCGTCCCCTGGTCTATGGCAAGCGGGAAACCGAGGGTGGAGTCGAGTACATGGTTGCCTCGGAAAGCGTTGCGCTGGATGTGCTCGGCTTTGATCTGATTGCCGATGTAGCCCCCGGTGAGGCGATTTACATCACCGCCGAGGGCGAGCTTCATCGTCGTCAGTGTGCCGAGAATACCCGGTTGCGGCCCTGTATCTTTGAGCATGTGTACTTCGCCCGCCCGGATTCGATCATGGACGGCATCTCGGTGTACAAGGCTCGCCTGCGCCAGGGTGAAAAGCTCGCGGAAAAAATTCTGCGCGAACGTCCCGACCATGATATCGATGTGGTGGTGCCGATTCCCGACAGCAGCCGGGTGGCCGGGCAGGCACTGGCCTACAATCTGGGTGTGAAGTTCCGGGAAGGGCTGGTGAAAAACCGCTACATTGGTCGGACCTTCATCATGCCCGGGCAGCAGCAGCGTAAGAAGTCTGTGCGCCAGAAGCTCAATGCCATCGAGCTGGAGTTTCGTGGCAAGAACGTGCTGCTGGTGGATGATTCCATTGTCCGTGGCACCACCTGTCAGCAGATTATCGAAATGGCCCGCGATGCCGGCGCCGCCAAAGTGTATTTTGCCTCAGCGGCACCACCGGTCATCTATCCGAATGTCTACGGCATCGATATGCCCACGGTCAAAGAGCTGATCGCTCACGGTCGTAGTCACGAAGAAATCTGTCGGGAGATCGGTGCCGACTGGCTGATCTATCAGGATCTGGAAGACCTGGTGGCCGCCTCGGCGGAAGGGACCCGCAAGGTTACCGAGTTTGACTGTGCCGTGTTCAACGGTGAGTATGTGACCGGTGATGTGGATGATGCCTATCTGGAGAAACTCGAGGCCGAGCGCAACGATGGCGCCAAGAGTAATGCGCACAAGAAAGCGGCCAAGCCGGAGGGCACGCTGATCGGCCTGCACAATGATGTGGCGGAAAACCCCTGACGAGATCGCTCATGAGTGAATATGATGACAGCTTGACCGGTGCTGGCCTGGACACCCTGGCCGTTCGTGCGGGATGTCACCGCACGGCGGAAGGGGAACACAGCGAAGCGCTGTTCCTGACCTCCAGTTATGTGTTTGGCAGCGCCCAGGAAGCGGCGGACCGCTTCTCTGGCGACGCTCCCGGCAACGTGTATTCGCGTTATACCAATCCGACGGTGCGCGCGTTTGAGGAGCGCATTGCCGCTCTGGAAAAGGCCGAAAGTGCCATTGCGACGGCTTCCGGCATGTCGGCCATTCTCAGCACTTGCATGGCACTGCTGCAGGTGGGAGATCATATCCTCTGCTCCCGGAGTGTATTCGGCACAACCACGGTTCTGTTTACCAAGTATCTGCAGCGGTTCGGGGTTGGGGTAACCTTTGTCGACCCCACCGATCTGACCGCGTGGGAGCGCGGTTTTCAGGCTAACACCCGGTTGGTGTTTGTGGAAACCCCGTCCAACCCTCTGTGCGATGTCGTCGACCTCCAGGCGTTGGCGGATCTGACCCATGCCCGGGGTGCCAGGCTGGTGGTGGACAACTGTTTCTGCACCCCGGCACTGCAACGCCCGATCGAGTTCGGTGCCGACCTGATCATTCACTCGGCGACCAAATACATCGATGGCCAGGGGCGCTGCCTGGGTGGCGTGGTTGCCGGAGATCAGGACACCATCAATGACGTTTTGGCGTTTGTCCGCAGTGCCGGACCCACCCTGAGTGCCTTCAATGCCTGGGTGTTCCTGAAAGGGCTGGAAACCCTGCGTCTGCGGATGGAGGCCCACTCACGNAATGCGCAGGCGCTGGCCGAATGGCTCCAGCGTCAGCCCCAGGTCGAGCGTGTGTACTACGCCGGTCTGCCCGAACACCCCGGGCATGAATTGGCGCGNAAGCAGCAGTCTGCTTTCGGTGGGGTGCTGTCCTTTCAGGTCAAAGGGGATCAGGCTGCCGCCTGGCGCGTGATCGACAGCACCCGGATCTGCTCGCTCACTGCCAACCTCGGTGATGCAAAAACCACCATCGTGCATCCGGCCACGACCACCCATGGACGCCTGACACCGGAGCAGCGGGCCGAATCCGGCATTGCCGACAATCTGATCCGGTTGGCGGTGGGGCTGGAGGATGTCGAGGATCTGAAAAACGATTTGTTGCGCGGACTGTCCTGAGTCCGCCGAACCCACCAGAACAGGGCAGAGGGTCAATGCGGGATTTTATCCAGGTTGTTGTCGATGAAATCGGCCAGGTTTTGTTGGGTAAGGAAGACAAGATAAAGCTCGCCCTGGCGTGTCTGCTGTCCGACGGGCATCTGTTGATTGAAGACCTGCCCGGCATGGGGAAAACCACCCTGGCCCATGCGCTTGCCAAGGTGCTGGGCTTGTCTTATCAGCGGATCCAGTTTACCAGCGATATGCTGCCCGCCGATATTATCGGCGNATCGGTGTTTGAGCGGGAGCAGTCGCGCTTTACCTTCCATCCCGGCCCGGTATTCACTCAGTTGCTGTTGGCCGACGAGATCAACCGGACCACGCCGAAAACCCAGAGCGCATTGCTGGAGGCGATGGAGGAACGTCAGGTCACGGTAGAAGGGGAGACCCGTAAGCTCGAAGACCCTTTTTTCGTCATTGCCACTCAGAATCCCCTGTCCCAGATGGGGACTTTCCCGCTGCCCGAATCGCAACTGGACCGCTTTCTGATGCGCATCAGCCTCGGTTACCCCAGTGCGGATGCTGAGCGTCAGATGTTTCTCGGCGGTGATCCCCGCCAAAAACTGGCCGGAGTCAAAACCCGTCTGAAGCCCGAGCAGCTGCCCAAGATCCGGCAGGCTGCGGAACAGGTCAAAACCTCAGACAGCCTTCTGGATTACCTGCAACGGCTGGTTCACCACACCCGGCACTCCCCCGAGTTTGCCTGCGGCCTCTCCCCACGAGGGGCTCTGGCGCTACTTCGTGCCTCTAAGACCTGGGCGTTCATGCACGGGCGGAGTTACGTCATTCCTGAAGACCTACAGACGCTGCTGCCTCCCGTGGTGGCGCACCGAATTGCCCCGGCTGCCAGCGGCACCGAGGGGCACGAGCAGGCGCTGATCACGGANCTGTTGAACGCCGTTGACATCGTTCCNGCCTAATATAAATAATACAAATAAAGGCGGAGTTTTTGCTGTTTGGCGGGTAAAATTGCTTTATGATCTAAGGGTTCGCCTTTTTTAGTCCAAATCCGTTCTGGTTAGCGCCTAATTGTGTGATTATATGCCTACCAATTAAGGTAGTANTGTAATACTATTTATGTTGCAGTTCTGTCTAACAATAAACGCAGCAGAGGCATTAGATCNTGAAAATACAACGACTATCCTGGGTGCTGGGGAGTACGCTGGTTCTGGCGGCCTGTGGCGGTAGCGGTGGAGACAGTGGTGGGTCCAGCTCATCGGTGGCATCCAGCTCCAGTTCCAGCGCATCACAAGTGTCATCGAGCTCCTCTGAATCCTCCAGCTCGTCGAGTCTCGCGCGAGTGGAGCCCCGGGCCAATCCCNCCGTCAACAGCGAANTGATTCAGTACAACGATGTGGCAGTGCACGATCCCTCGGTCTTCAGGGACGACGACGGCACTTACTATGTGGTGGGTTCCCACTTGGCGATGGCCAGCTCCCAGGATCTGATTACCTGGACTTCAGAGGCGCCGGGCATCGCGCTGGAGAATCCCGACCTCACTGATTACCCGCTGTTTGGCAACTATGAAACGGAAGTGGCCGAAGGCATTGAGTGGACCGGTGGTTATGTAGGTTCCTGGGCGTCGGACATCCGTAAACTGGCCGACGGCAAGTACTATTTCTACTTCAATCACTGCACCAACCCGGCCAGCGGCGTCTGCGATGCGCCNCGTTCCTACCTCGGTCTGGCCACCTCGGAGGACAGCGTTTTCGGCCCCTATGAAAACCAGGGCATATTCCTCTGGTCCGGGCAGACAGACGCCGAAATTGATCAGGGTTACGGTGTCGGNGACATCGAATCCTATAACGGCAACATCCATCCCAATGCCATCGATCCTCACACTTTTCATGACAAGGATGGCANCCTCTGGATGATCTATGGCTCTTACGCGGGCGGTATTCACATTCTCGCCATGGATGAGTCAACCGGGCTGCCCGAACCGGGGCAGGGCTACGGCAAACATCTGACCGGGGGCGACCATAGCGCTATCGAGGGCACCTTTGTGCTCTACAGCCCCGAGACCGATTACTACTACATGTTCGCCTCCTTTGGCGGTTTTGTCTCGACCGACGGGTACAACATACGCATTGCCCGCTCGCGCACGCCCGATGGTCCCTACCTNGATGCCGAGGGTAACGACATGGCCCTGGCNCGGGGCGGTTGGGACGGTATCGCGCCCTATGGCGTCAAGCTGATGGGAGGCTTCAACTTCCGTTCGCGCACCGGTGACGACCACGGCAGCCGGGGTTACCTGGCACCGGGACACAACTCGGCGTACTACGACGAAGCCACNGGGCAGCATTTCCTGATCACCCACACCCGTTTCCCCAATCGGGGTGAGCAGCATGCCATTCGGGTCCATGAGTTGATGGCCACCGCCGATGGCTGGCTGGTTGCATCGCCGCACCGCTACGCGCCCATTGAGGGCGACAATGTGGTGGACAGCGAGGATGTGGTTGGTGACTACCAGTTCATCAATCATGGCAAGGACATCAACCGGGAAGCGCGTCAGTCGCAGGCGATGACCCTGCATGACGACGGCACCATCACCGGCGAAGTGACCGGCACCTATCAACTGGACCCGGANGCGCTCAATCGNATCGTNNTGCAANTGGANGGCCTTGGNNNCTNNGAGGGNCAGNTGCGCTGGCAGTGGGATGAGCGTATTGCAGAACTCGTGCCGGCGTTTTCGGCGGTGTCCGGTAGCGGTGAAAGTGTCTGGGGAACCCGGTTGCCCGCACAGTCAGCAACCGAGGTGTTGGCCGCGGTTGCCGCCGAGCTGACTCTGCCGGAAACCTTCAAAGGCGATGCGCTGACNTTGCCCACCGACGGTATTCGCGGTGCCCAGATTCTCTGGGAGAGCAGCAATGAAGCCGTCATTGGTACCGATGGACAAGTNGAGCGNCCCGCGCCGGGATCNGGNGATGCGNNGGTNAANCTCACCGCGACCATTCTGTATCAGGGCGAAGAGGAAACGGTCACCCTCGAGGTNCTGGTNCCCGAACGTATGCCNTTCAACCGGGTGGCNCGGTTTGAGTTTGAAAATNACCTGANCGACAGNACNGGTCAGTNTGANGCCGCCATGAGTACGGGTGANCGTATTCATAAAGTGGGNGAGGGCAACCTCAGTTACACCACNGGCAGTGCCGGACAGGCGGTGTCGCTGGATGGTAGCAGCGGTGTNCGNTTNCCCGACGGNTTGATNAACAACTATGAATACACCCTGTCNCTGTGGGTNCGTCCCAACGNCATCACCCAGTTNTCNNCNCTGGTGTTTGGTGAAGTGCCGGGGGATACCTCAGACCCCTTGGTTGAACCGAGCCAGTGGTTCAGCTTCCTGCCCAGNTCCTGGGANGAGAANGTCATGTTCTGGAGCCGGAATAACGATGCGTGGTTTGACGGNGCGACGGGCGANACCATTCCCGCNGGNGAGTGGAGTCACCTGGCNGTGTCGGTCTCCCAGGGCTATGTGCNGGTCTATATNGACGGTCAGCAGGCGTANGCCGGTGGTTCNGTNGCGGACTTCTTTACCGACAATACNGGNCGTTTCGCTCTNGGCGTCAATTACTGGGATCTGCCCTTCAANGGTCTGGTGGATGAGTTCAATGTGTACGATGCTGCGCTCANCGCCGCNGAAGTTCAGGCACTGGATATTGATCGGNTGTCCACCTCGGAGCTGCTCGGCGTTGCCCGNGANCAGTTGACGCTCGGCGATACCAGCGCNGTGATTGAAGACTTTGCGCTGCCGGTNAGCGGNCCGTTTGCGACCGCGGTCAGTTGGACTTCGTCAGACAGCAGCGTCGTTGAAGTTGATGGGGCCACCGCACAGGTGACCCGGCCGGCGGCTAGCGATGCCGATGTGACCCTGACCGCGACCCTGAGTCTGGAGGGGCAATCGGTCACCCGCGACATTACGGTCACCGTTCTGTCGGAAGGTATGCCGGAGCCCGCCGCGCGCTTCAGCTTCGATGATCATCTCGACGATGCTACGGGCAATATGGGTTCGGGTACGGTGACCGGTAACCGGCTGGACAACACCGGAGGCTCGCTCAGCTTTGACGAGGGGCGCGTCGGTAGCGCACTCAGTCTCGACGGTACCTATGGTGTTGCACTGCCGGACAANCTGATTACCGATGCAACCTACACCGTATCGATGTGGCTCAATCCGTCNGCATTGACCCAGTTCACCACNGCATTCTTCGGAGCGGCGTCTGCCGACAGCTGGATCAGTGTNGTGCCNAATGGTCCCGGTGCCGGCAACACCATGCTNTGGTCCGGTACGGACTGGTTTGATGGCGATACCGGGACNCAGNTTGCTACGAATACCTGGACNCACTTTGTGGCGGTCAACAACGCGGGTAACCTGACGNTGTANCTCGATGGTGAAGCGGTGTTNNCCGGGGNGGGTTTNCCGGATGTGTTTNCGCCCGCNGAAACCACGGTATTCGGGGTGGGCGTCAANTACTGGGATACNCCCTATGACGGNTTGGTGGATGAGCTGAGCATCTATGATGTGCCCTTGAGNGCNGACGATGTGGCGGCNCTNTACAGTAGCGCACCCTAGTCCGTCGCTCGCGACAGTAAAAAAGCCACCGGTCGATCGACCGGTGGCTTTTTTTATGGTGGACAGGGTAAGGTAAGGGCCCGAGNTCGATGANTCACTGAGCCCNGATGCGTTTACCCGATACTCTGACACACTGGTTCTGGCACTGGGTGGTGCGTCGCGCGCCCCGGGCCGAGTCGGTCCGTCTGCGTCACAAATCCATCTATGTTCTGCCNACGGNGCAGGGGATCGGCTTTCTGTTGGTCNTNNCACTGCTGTGGCTGTTGGGCACCAACTACGAAAACAATCTGGTGTTGGCCTCCGCTTTNCTGNTGCTCAGTCTGATGACGGTGTCGGTGGTGCATGCGTTCCGTAACCTGTCCGGGTTGACCCTCTCGGTACAGCGNGCTCATCCCNCCTTNGCCGGGGAGTGGGCCGAGTTTGACCTGNTGCTGCAACCTGCNTCGGGNTCGCGCCANGANGCCCTNNTGCTNGGNTGGGATCGGGANCTGACCGTTGANGCCGATGTGCCNCNCNGGGCAGAGCGCACGGTGACNCTGGCGTACCGTGNCCGCCGGCGAGGCTGGCTGGTNCCGGAGCGCCTNCGGGTACAGAGTTATTANCCNCTGGGNCTNTTNCGGGTCTGGTCCTGGGNTCANNTGGATGGNCGGGCANTGNTTTACCCCGCACCGCGCTCCAGCGACCACCCACCGCANGCGCATCTGAGCGGNGAGGTNGGNGAGCAGCTTTCGGCNGANAATCAGGAAGAGTTTCAGGGNTTTCGGCCCTATCAGGNCGGTGCNCCGATGGCCCATGTGGCCTGGAAGCTCTACGCCCGGGAGCAGGGGCTNTATCTGAAAGATTANGCCGGNTACCAGANTGAACANGTCTGGCTGGACTGGGACGCCCTNCCGGGGNTGGATCAGGAAAGCCGNTTGAGCCGCCTGTGTTTCTGGGCCGTGGAGTACGGCAAAACCTCCGCTGAATACGGCCTGCGCCTTCCGGGGCTGGATATTCCGCTGGGGCGTGGGCAGGCCCATCAGGAGCGGGTACTGCGGGCCCTGGCGCTCTACGGTATGCCGGAGCAGGCCGAGGGAGGTGAACGTGGCTGAACGGGAACAGGTTACCCGCACCAGTCTCGCCTGGCTGCTGGTGGCCCAGGCCATCATTCTGTTGCCGCACTCGGTCCATGCGCCGCTCTGGCTGTGGGCTGGTTGGTTGTGCGTGGTGGTCTGGCGCTGGCAGATCTTTCGCGGTGCCTGGAGCTTCCCCTCGTTGTGGGTGCGGCTCGGACTGATGGCGGGGTTCGGCGGTGGTCTGGTGATGAGCTACGGCGCCCGGTTTGATATGACTGCCATGGTCGGTTTGTTGCTGGCCGGCTTTATTCTCAAATTGCTGGAGCTGCGCCGACGTCGGGATCTGCTGGTCACCGTTTATCTGGGCTACTTTGTTTCCGCGACCCAATTCCTGTTTCATTCGGGGCCGCTGGCGGGCGTGTATGGTGTCCTGTCGTTGTTGTTATTGACGGCGACGCTGTTGGCGGCGCACCAGTCGTTGGGCAATGTCCGCTTTTGGCCCAGTATTCGGCAGGCGGGGTGGTTGGTGTTACAGGCGACGCCTCTCATGCTGATCCTGTTTCTGGTCATTCCCCGCACCGGTGCGCTCTGGTCGGTTCCGCAGGACCGCCGGGCCGCGACCACGGGCATCAGTGACAGCATGTCTCCGGGGGATATCGGTGAGCTGGCACAATCCAATGCGCTGGCCTTTCGGGTCACTTTTGATGGCGAGGCGCCGTCGCCCAGAGATCGTTACTGGCGTGGCCTGGTGTTTTCCTATTTCGATGGACGGCAATGGCAACCTACCGAACGTCAGCGGGCGACGCACTTTATGAGCTGGCGCGAGGATGATGTCCGGCAATGGATGAACCAGGTCGATCCCCTGGGTGAACCGGTGGCCTATGAGGTCATGCTGGAACCGACCCGCCAACCCTGGCTGTATGCGCTGGCGGCACCGGTCAGCTGGAGTGACGACATCGGATTGGGGCAGGAGATGCGGCTACAACGGGATGATCCGGTCATGCAGCGCACCGCTTACCGGGTTCAGTCGCACACCCGGTATGGGTTCCAGCGCTCCGGGCTGAGTGAGTGGGAGCGACGCCAGGAGTTGCAGTTGCCCCGGGACTCCAACCCGGAAACCCGAGCGACGGCCCGGCAGTGGGCGCGGGACGCCAGATCGCCCAGCGAGCTGATAGAGCGACTGATGGGGCTTTACCGGGAGCGGTTTCGTTACACCCTGCGTCCACAGACACTGGGACAGCACAGCGTCGATGAATTTTTGTGGCAGACGCAAGAGGGCTTCTGTGAGCACTTCGCCAGCAGCTTTGTATTTTTCCTGCGCGCGGCGGGCATTCCCGCCCGGGTGGTGGTGGGGTATCTCGGCGCCACCCACAATCCTCTGGAGGATTATTGGACCGTCCGCCAACGGGATGCTCACGCCTGGGCGGAGGTGTGGCTGGAGGGAGAAGGCTGGGTGCGTTTTGACCCGACCGGCGCTGTGGCACCGGAGCGAATCGAGCAAGGTCTGGACGTCTCGCTGAGCGCCACGGACGGCGACATGCTGCAGAGACCCTTTGGTGCCGATTTACCCTTTGTGATGCAGCTGCAACTGCGCTGGGATGCGCTCAATTACGAATGGCACCGCTGGGTGCTCGGTTACGATCAAGGGCGCCAGGACGCGTTTCTGGAAGACTGGCTCGGCGGCGCCGATCTGTGGCGGATCGCCCTGGCGGTGGTGCTGACCGGTGCCTCGCTGGTGTCGGTGCTGCTGCTCTGGATGTTCTGGCGACAACGCCCGCACTACCGCTATCCGGCCGATCGCCAACTTGCGCGCCTGGAGCGCAAACTGAGACGCATGGGGTGTCCGCGCCGACGGGGAGAACCCTTGACCGCGCTGGCTCGCCGGTTGGGGCGCCAACAGGCCGAACTGGAGCCGGCCCTGATCCGCATTGCGGATCTTTACGAGCGTGTGAGCTACGGCGACAACCGCGCCGCACTGACCGATCTGGCCCGCGCGGTGACGGCGTTCAGAGGCGCGCGAACGACCCCTGAAACCCCTCCTGCCTGATCCTGGTGCGCCTGCTTCGACGGACGCACGGTGATCAGGCAATTCTCCCGCACTGTGTTCTTCTGTGGTGCACAAAAGTGTCCGCCGTGCACGGTGTTGGTGCCAATCATCAATGATCTCTTCCGGTAATTTTTCTAAGTCATTGATATAAAGAGAAAAAATGTTGAGGCACGATTCCTGCTTCCCAAAGCGCTCTGCACTCTCGTGCAACGCCGTCTTCGGAGGTTCCAGTTGCTGGAATTTCCTGGTCGGTGTTGCCCGTACTTTCAGTGGGTTGCCCTCTCTTGTCTGCACCGATCGGGGGCATTGCAGTGACTCAATAATAGTCGGCGACCTTGGGCCGACGCACAAAATGAGGATGAGCGTATGAACAAGCGACCTGTCGCTTTCGGGTTGATCAGCCTGGCACTGTTGCCCGGTACCGCGCTGGCACAAGCGGAACTCAATGGCGCCAACACCGCCTGGATCCTGACGGCAACGGCTCTGGTTCTGTTTATGACCTTGCCGGGCCTGTCTCTGTTTTATGGCGGCCTGGTCCGGTCGAAAAATATTTTGTCGATTCTGATGCAGTGTTTCGCGATTGCCTGTATCGCCTCACTGATCTGGCTGGTGGCCGGGTACAGCCTGAGCTTTGGCGAAGGCAATGCCTGGATCGGGGATACAAGCCGGATTCTGTTTTCGGGCATGGAATCGGACTCCCTGTCTGGCGATATTCCCGAGAGCCTGTTCAGCCTGTTTCAGATGACCTTTGCCGTCATTACGCCGGCTCTTATCGTTGGGGCCTTCGCCGAGCGGATGAAGTTTTCTTCAGTCCTGATTTTTTCAACGCTGTGGCTGTTCGGGGTGTACTTTCCGATCTGTCACTGGGTCTGGGGTGGCGGCTGGTTGGGCGCCATGGGGGTACTGGATTTCGCCGGGGGCATTGTTGTGCACATCACCGCCGGGGTGGCGGCGCTGGTGGCAGCGCTGGTGCTCGGCCCGCGCGACGGCTTCCCGAAAACGGCGATGCCTCCACACAATATGACCATGACGGTGACCGGTGCGGGCATGCTCTGGGTCGGCTGGTTCGGCTTTAACGGCGGCAGCGCGCTGGCGGCCAACGGTGACGCCAGCATGGCGATGCTGGTAACCCACATTTCCGCCGCTGCCGGCTCATTGGCCTGGATGACGATGGAGTGGGTGAAGTTCGGTCGCCCGAGTGTGCTGGGTATCGTGACCGGCATGGTGGCCGGTCTGGGAACCATCACACCGGCGTCGGGCTTCGTGGGCCCCGGCGGTGCTCTGATTATCGGTGTTTCGGCGGGCATTGTCTGTTTCTACGCGACCCAGGCGATGAAGCGGGTGTTCAAGATCGATGATTCGCTGGATGTGTTTCCGGTACACGGTGTCGGCGGTATGCTGGGTACGCTGTTGGCCGGGGTCTTTGCTTCGACTCAACTGGGTGTGTTCAGTGGTCAGGGTTTTGCCGACGGTATCGAGACGATGGGCCAGCAGTTCGGAGTTCAGGTGGTTGGCGTTGTCGTGGCAACGGTGTACACCGGGGTGGTGACCTTCATTCTGTTGAAAGTGACCGGTGTTCTGACCTCTGGATTGCGTGTGACTCGCGAAGAAGAATTGATTGGCCTGGATATTACCCATCATGAGGAAGAGGGGTACAAGCTGTAAATTGTTTCGCTTGCCGGGTTGGGTTACTTCGCATAGTTGGCCTATGGATGGGCACTTTGTTTGGAGCCCTGTAGGCTGTGCTGCGGGAGGGTAGTCCCCTCTGAGACACGCCGTGAACCCGTCCCTGGGGGCTCATCACCCGCCGGTCCTCTTCGCGCTCCCTGCGCTTCGGGACACTTCCCACATCCATGTGGGGCGTCCAAGGCGGGTGACGGTCTCAGAGGGGACTACCCTCCCTCCGCTATGCCAGCGTGACGTTTCGGGAACTAGCCCCTTTCGTATGGCACCTTGGGCAGCGGCGGATGCGCTGCGCTTATCCGCCCTACGCTAAGCTGCTGTGGTGTCCGTAGGGCGGATAAAGCCGAAGGCTGCATCCGCCGTAACACACACTAAAAAGTGCGAGCAAGGAGAACCTCAGATAGCGTCCTGAAAGGCGATCAGGGCGGCCGTGACCGCTACGTTGAGTGACTCGACGCCGTTGTTCATTGGGATGGAAAGCTGGTGATTGCAGTGCTTGGCCGTCTCCGTCGAAACCCCCTCCGTTTCATTTCCCAACACATACACACTACCGCCGGATGGGTTGAAATCACCCAGCGTCTGACGAGCGTGTGAGGATAATGCGCAGATGGTGGCGCCGGCTTCTCTGAGTTTGGCCAACGCCTCGGGCAGAGTAGGGCAGTGAATGATCGGAGCCCGGAACACCGTGCCCGCGCTTGCCTTGATCACCAGAGCATCGATTTGTGCGCCGCCTTTCTGTGGTAACAGAATGCCGTCCACATTGCCCGCGCACGCCGAACGGATGATCATCCCCAGGTTTTGCGGATTGGTGATTCGGTCCAGGGCCAACAATCGAAAATCTGCGCGGGGTGGTTGACTCAAGAACTGTTCGAGCGACTGGTAAGCTTTGCATTGTAGATCCGCCGCCACTCCCTGATCCTGCTTGCTGTTTTTGGAGATGCGAGATAGCGCCTTGCGGTCATGGTGCTGAATGTCCGCACCCTGGGACTTGGCGATGCCCAGGATTTCATCGAGAATCCCGGCGGGTTTGTTGCTCTCCGCCAGGTGCAGGCGAAACAGCTTGACCGCCGGATCGCGCAGCGCCTCGAGCACCGGCTTGCGTCCGTACACCGTCAGCAGTGAATCGAAAAACTGTTTCTTGGCTCGATAGCTGGCCGAGTCCTGCTGGGGTCTGTCTGGCTTGGGCATAGTGACCATCGTTGGGAAGTGTGGCCGGGAATTATAACGTGTCGACCGCGCTATTGTCTGCGCGGTCTGAGGTGCATGGAGAAGTCAGGCGGTGACGAGCCGGGTGTGCGGCTCGCCATGGGGGCGCTGGGGGGCGGTGTGTCCGAGGCTCAATCAGGTACGCAGGTAGCAGTCCTCGTCATTGTCGATCAATGCCTGGAGCACGTGTCGGCGGGTGATGATGCCTACCAGTTTGCCGTCACTGACCACCGGGTAGTTCTTGGGTTTTTCGCGCATCATGGTCTGGGCGAGCTCGACGATGCTGGTGTTGGGGGTCACGGTAAGCACTGTTTCACTCATCAGTTTTCTGACGCTGGCGGGCTCTTCGCAAAAGAACGCATCGTTGAGCATCTCCTTGATGCAATCCTGTTCCGAGACAAAACCCACGACCGCTTCACGCTCATCAATCACGGGGACGCCGGTCAATCCGCTTTTCAGTAGCCGCTCGACCACCTCTGCCGTGTTGGCGGTTACGGAAATGGCATGGGCGGCCGGCTGCATATAGTCTTTTACCAAAATCGAATGCATGGCTGACTCCTTTGTTTACGGCGGGTAAAACCGTCTGACTTACACCTTAAGGATAGCCGATAAACGGGCACTTGCCCGATGGATCCTCGCCTTCTGCCTTACTGATGGTGGCAGAGTCGAAGGTAAGCGTGCACGGCGGTGGCCATACCCATGGTCAGTGCGTCGACGGTCAGGGCGTGTCCGATAGACACTTCATCAATACCCGGGATGTGCAGAAACTGCTCCAGGTTGTCCAGGTTAAGGTCGTGCCCGGCATTGACCCCCAGCCCGATATCACGGGCGTGCTCCGTGGCATAGCGGTACTGGTCCAGCAGCTTGTGCATTTCCGAGTTGTGCGCCTTGTGGGCGGCCGCGTAGGGACCCGTGTATAGCTCAATCCGGTCGGCGCCGACCGCCCGTGCCAGATCAATCTGTGCCGGGTCCGGGTCCATGAACAGGCTGACCCGACAACCGAGCTCGCGCAGCTCTTCGATGATGGGGCGCAGCGCATCGCCACTGCGGGTCAGGTCAAAGCCATGATCCGAGGTCAATTGCTCATTGCTGTCCGGGACCAGAGTGCACTGGTGCGGCAGGGTCTGGCGGACCAACGTCATAAAGCCGGGATAGTCGCCCAGGGCGCCAGCGTTCGGGTTGCCTTCGATATTGAACTCGATGCCCGGGTGCTGTTGCACCAGATCGCTCAGCGCGAACACATCGCCGGGGCGGATATGGCGCTGATCCGGGCGGGGGTGAACCGTCAGCCCGTGGGCACCGGCGTCCAGGCAGATCTGCCCGAAGGTGGTCACATCCGGGTAGTTGCCTTCCCGGGAGTTGCGGATCAGTGCAACCTTGTTCAGGTTGACGCTCAGTTTGGTGGCATTCATTGCGATGACTCCTTCCCGTCCGCCGTGGTATCGGCCGGAGCCGACAGCCGGCGGGCCTCCAGAATCCGGATGGGGACATTGGGTGCATCCGGGAACTGTTTGTAGTTACCTTTGGGGGCCTGGACGATGGTGATGATTGTATCGTAGCCGTCCACGACCTGCCCGAACACGGTGTAACCGGGACNTTCCTCGGTCGCGTCNAGNCCCGGGTTGTGGTTCAGATTGATGTAGAACTGAGACGNGGCACTGTCCGGATCACTGTGCCGGGCCATGGCCAGGGTCATGGGTTTGTTGCTCAACCCGTTATCCGANTCGTTGGCAATCGGATCGCGCGGCGGCTTGCGGGTGAANTCGTAGGTCAGTCCTCCGCCCTGGGCCACAAAGCCGGGAATGACCCGGTGGAAAATCGTNCCNTCGTAGTAGCCGTCATCGACATACTGCAGAAAGTTNGACACGGTAATNGGTGCNTTGTCGGGNAACAGTTCCAGAACGATGGNGCCCTCATCCGTGGTCAGCTCGACCCGGGGNCNATCGTTNTCTGCCTGNACGGCNNCAGACAGAGTGAGCAAACCAAGCAGGGCCAGAAACTTCATTNTCGGAGTTNCTCCTTTANCGCCATTCNGATTGGCGACGACGNTTTCCGATCGCCTGCAGAATNAGGGACAGGATGACGCCGGCCACCAGAATACCACCACCAAACAGCCAGTCCTGGTANCGACGGTCCCGNTTCAAGCGTTCNTTNTCGGCCTGAACGACGTCGTAGCGGGTCTGCANTACCTGATAGTTTTCGCTCAACTCCTGNTGCTGCTCNTGNANGCCNACNGCGTCTGAAGACAGTGTGCGCAGCNGCTCATGCTCCTGCTGAAGTGCTTCGTATCGGGAGCGCACATCGGACAGCTCGGTCTGTAACTGTTCCACCTGNTGNTGNGCTTCGGTCANNTGATCGCGCAGCGCCTGGCTTTCTTGCGCGGCACGTTGNGCNCGCTGTTNNGCGCTGCTCAATTTAAGTTCGGCGGTGGGTTCCGCCAGCAGGAANTGGCTGCGGATCCAGCCTTCCTCGCCGTCTTCCAGACGGACCAGGCTCCAGTTTTCNCCGTCGCTGCTCTGCTCNTCGCGNACCAGCTCNAGGCGNGTGCCNCTGGGCAACCCGCTGTGCACGATCCGGTACTGGTTGCCCATACCGCTGCGCAGCGGCACGTACAACACGTCGGANATNTAGCGNTCCTGAGCCTGGGCCGAGACGCTCANTAAGGGCGAGGCCAGGGCGATGAGGCAGAGACTGATCAGAAGTTTGTTCACGCTGATACCCGTAGTCTTTTTAAGTTGNTTAAACGTCGGGATTGTACGCCAAAGACGGTACAAACCAAGTGGCACAGGCCACAAATTTCNACCTCAGTGACCGATGGCGCATCACNNTCANGGTCAGGGGAGTACCCGCTTGAACGGCTTGACGGTCACCCGGGCNTAAACCCCGGCGGAGACATAGGGNTCNGCATCCGCCCAGGTGCGCGCCTCCTCCAGCGAAGNAAACTCGGCGACCACCAGGCTGCCGGTAAAACCGGCCNGGCCGGGNTCTTCACTGTCNGTGGCCGGGTGNGGGCCGGCCAGTANCAGGCGNCCGGCGTCCTTGAGNGCGTTCANTCNGGCCANGTGATCGGTGCGAGCCCCTTTGCGCTTCTCCAGGCTGTTGGGAACGTCTTCGCTGATTATGGCATAAAACATGGTGGCTCCTTGNCAAACAGNTGANTTCCGGGGGTTAANCCGGTGGGATCAGTTGTCGCTTCCGTCATTGATGACTTCGTCCAGNNCCAGGTGGGTCAATTGCCGAATCCGACGGAACAGATAGAACAGGGCAAACATCATNACCAACATGGCGGGCACNGCAATNACCGGAAAACTGAGCGCGGTCATTTTGCCCAGNTCCTCGTTNAAGGCCACGGTGCCGGGATCGCTCACCAGAATGAGTTTGGCCAGCACGTANTTCAGGAATGANGAGAGAAAAAACGAGCCGGCAATAAGNTAGGAGGCNTTGCGCAGGGTCTGCTCGAAGGCGCTCTCATTGTNGTACTCGCGCAGGGCAGNGGCGACTTTGNTTACCTTGAGTACTTTGTCGTTNTANAGAAAGGTTTTGACCAGCGGGTANCGGGTTTTCAGNGAGAACAGCGTGGCCAGGCCNATCAGNCCNGGGATGGCGGCTTCCTTGATGGCGATGTATTTGGGATCGAGCTCCAGCAGACTGATNCCGCCGGTGAGCAGAATGCTGACAAANCCCAAGGCGGAGAATACGTTGAGNTTGCGNCTGACGATAAAATCCCGNGCACCGTAGATCAGCGGAAAGGCCAGGGCGACCACGATGCCCATTTTNATGCCCAGGTGNTCCTCGCCACTGAATTTGGTCAGGATGACGGTGGGAATCACAATGTTCAGCAGCAGNTTGGCCAGCAGGCTTTCCCGCTTGGGGTTNGGGCCGAGTTTGGCGGTTTTTTCGGTGACGCTGTCGCTGTCGGTCATTCGGGCCTCGATGTTGAAAGTCAGGNGTTGCAAGGTTCGTTGGCTCCCGGGCGCTCAGACGTGCCATAATGCCGCTTTTACGGCGGGAGCCCTGTTTTTGTACGATTTACACAGCCACAGTCACTGCTCAGACGGTATTTTAAGCCCTGAGGCGCTGATGTCGAGNGCCAGGGACCAGGGCGTGTCCGCGTTGGCGCTGACTGACCATGATACCGTGGAGGGNGTAAGCCGGGCCCGGGCTGCGGCTGCCGATATCGGTCTGACACTGATTCCCGGTATTGAGTTCTCCAGCCAGTGGGGTAAAGGCGGGGTCCATATTGTCGGGTTGGGCATCGATATCGAGTCGCCAGCGCTGCAGGCGGCCATTCGGGCTCAGCAGGGGGCTCGTGCGAGTCGGGCTGAGGCCATCGCCGAGCGGCTTGAGCAGCTCGGGATTCCCGGTGCCCTGGCCGGTGCGCGACGCGAATCCGGTGGTGGCCAGCTCGGACGCCCCCACTTTGCACAGTTTCTGGTGGCTCAGGGGAAAGTAAAGGACGTGGGCGCCGCCTTCAAGAAATATCTCGGCGCTGGTAAACCGGCCGATGTGAAATTCCAGTGGCCGGGCATGGAGCAGGTGATCGGCTGGATCCATCAGGCCGGCGGGCTCGCGGTGCTCGCGCACCCGAAGAAGTATCCGCTGACCCGAACCAAAATGTGCGCCCTGATCTCGGATTTTGCCGACCTCGGCGGCGACGCGCTGGAGGTGGTCAGCGGCCAGCAACCCTCCGGGGTCGCCGATGATCTCGCGCGCATTGCCGAGCGGGAAGGGCTCGCGGCCTCCTGTGGCAGTGACTTTCATCGCCCGGACGCTCCCTGGCAGGAGCTGGGGAATTTCGGCCCACTGCCCGAGCGCTGCCGACCGGTGTGGGAGCTTCCCGGATTCGCGCCGTGAGCGACCCGCACGAGGTCAGATACACCCATGACAACAAGAGCACGATTATGGCCCAGTATTTTCAGATTCATCCGGATAACCCCCAGGATCGCCTGATCCGCCAGGCGGTCGATATCATTCGCAGCGGGGGCATCATTGCTTACCCGACCGATTCGGCCTATGCCCTGGGGTGTCATATCGGTGACAAAAACGCGCTGGATCGCATCCGCCAGATGCGTCGCCTGGATAAGCACCACAACTTTACCCTGATGTGTCGGGATCTTTCCGAGCTGGCGACCTTCGCCAAGGTGGATAATCAGGCCTTCCGGCTGCTGAAAAACCACACCCCCGGCCCCTTTACCTTCATTTTGCCCGGCACCTCGGAAGTGCCTCGCCGACTGATGCACCCCAAAAGAAAAACCATCGGCCTGCGGGTGCCCGACAACCGGATTGCACTCGCGTTGATGGAGGCACTGGGTGAACCCCTGATGACCAGCAGTCTGCTGCTGCCCGGCGATGACCTGCCCATGAGCGATCCCGAAGATATTCGCGATCGGCTTGAACATCAGTTGGAGCTGGTCATCGACGGGGGCAATTGCGGCCTCGAGCCGACCACGGTCATTGACCTGACCGGGGCCGTGCCCGAGGTAACCCGCCAGGGTAAGGGCGATGCCTCCGCGTTCATTCCGGATTAGACCCTGTCAGCAGGACCCGCGCGATGCCCCGTGAGCGCCGAGTAGGCCCCGGCGGGTTAAATCGTTATAATGCCCGGCCAGTGGCGTCAAGCCGCATGCCCGTCAACCCGTTAGCCATCCCGAGTAGCCTCGGGGCGAGAGAGTGAATGAGTTCATCCGCAGACAATACGGCCGAAGCAGCCGAGCGCGACGACCCGGCAGAGCAACAGCCGGCGGCTGAGTTGACGCATCGCCCCAGCCAGGAGGAGATGCCCTTCGCGATCGTTCAGGGCAAGGCCTACACCGAGCTGCCCAAGGACCTGTACATTCCACCGGATGCCCTGGAAGTGTTCCTGGAAGCGTTCGAGGGGCCGCTGGATCTGTTGCTATACCTGATTCGGCGCCAGAACCTGGATATTCTGGACGTCGATGTGTCCGAAATCACCCGTCAGTACATGGCCTATGTGGAGCTGATGGACGCCGCGCACTTTGAGCTGGCGGCGGAGTATCTGGTGATGGCGGCCATGCTCGCGGAGATCAAGTCGCGGATGCTCCTGCCGCGCTCCAGCGAGGAAGAAGAGGAAGAAGAGGATCCCCGGGCGGCGCTGATCCGTCGTCTGCAGGAGTACGAGCGCTTCAAAGAAGCGGCTGAGGACCTGGATGAGCTGCCCCGGGTGGGGCGCGAGGTTTTCCAGGCCAGCGCGGAGGCGCCAGACCGGAACCTGACCCGCCCCGACCCGGATGTCGAGCTCAAGGAGATTCTCCTGGCGCTGTCCGAGGTGTTGCGGCGGGCCGATATGTTTGAAAGCCACCATGTGGAAAAGGAAAAGCTGTCCACTCGGGAACGAATGGCTCAGGTGCTGGACCGGTTGGCCCACAATCAGTTTATGCCCTTTGTTGCCCTGTTCCGCGTGGAGGAGGGCCGTCTTGGCGTCGTAGTGACGTTTCTGGCGGTCATGGAGCTGATCAAGGAATCCCTGGTGGAGATTGTCCAGAGCGAGCCGTTTGGCCCCATTCACGTAAAGGCCCGGGTGCAATAGCCATGCCCGGGTACTCCCGATCAATCAGTGTGAACCAAGCATGACCATGGAATCGACCCAGCTGCGCAATATTGTTGAAGGTGCTCTACTGGCCGCGGGACAACCGCTGAATCTCAATCGACTCAAAGCCCTGTTCGAAGAGGGTGAAGAGCCGGAAACCGATGCGTTGAAATCGGCTCTGGAAGCCATCGCAGCGGATTGCGAGGGCCGGGGNTTCGAGTTGAANGAGGTCGGCTCTGGCTGGCGCTTCCAGGTGCGGACCGANGTGGCGCCCTGGATCAACCGACTGTGGGAAGAAAAACCCCAGAAGTACTCCCGGGCNNTACTGGAGACCNTGGCGCTGGTGGCCTATCGCCAGCCCATCACCCGCGGCGATATTGAAGAGATCCGCGGNGTNGCGGTCAGCTCCCATATNATCAAGACACTGACCGAGCGGGAGTGGATCAAGGTCGTCGGTCACCGGGATGTGCCGGGCCGTCCGTCCCTGTANGCCACCACCCGGCAATTTCTGGACTATTTCAATCTGAAAAGTCTGGACGAGTTNCCGAGCCTGGGTGAAATCCGNGACCTCAACGACATCAATGCGGCGCTGGACCTGGACACGGAAGCGGAGGGGAACAGCGATGACGACACGAATGANGATTCCGCTACTCAAGCGAGTNCCGAGGAAAACGTNGACGATAACGCGGCTGAGAGCCATGACCAGAACGACGGNGCTGAACACACNGCCGAGGCTGAAGCGGGTAGCGATGATCTCGACGAGACTCAGGCGCAGGCCGAGCCGGTGAACGACGAGGCNGAACCGTCCACTTCGGATGAGGTAGAGCANACGGAAGNCGCAGNAGNCGAAGCGACAGAAGAGGATGTCGATGAGTCNGCACCGTCAGAAGCCNCTCAAGACCCNGACGGTGAGCAAGACCCGGAGGATGCGTCCNCCGAGACCGAATACTATGAAGGTTCGCTGTTTGAGCGCGACGAAACGAATGATACAGACGCCGAGCCGCGTCAGAACCCCGAGGCAGACCAATCGTCCCTATGAGTAAATCGAAACGACCNGGCCCCTTTGGGCCGTCGAGCAACACCAGCAAGCCAGNAGCCCCCGGCAAGAGCGGTCGTGGCGCTCCGCCAAAGGCCGCCAAAGGCAAGNCACCTGCGGCNCCCCGGGAAAANAAGCCCGTGGCTGAGGCNCCGNTGGATGAAAAGCTGCAGAAAGTGNTGGCCCGCTCNGGNCTGGGNTCCCGCCGGGAAATGGAGCGCGCNATNGAGGCNGGTCTGGTAAAAGTCAATGACCGCCCGGCGCATCTGGGGGATCGAGTNACGCCCGATGACGCCATCTTTTTCAAGGGTGAGCGGGTTCAGGTNCGNACCCAGGTATCCCGTCAGCGGGTGATTCTGTANAACAAGCCGGAAGGCGAAATCTGTTCCCGNCAGGACCCGGAAGGGCGGCGNACCGTGTTCGANAACCTCCCCGCGNTNCAGGGCGAGCGCTGGATTTCGGTNGGGCGCCTNGANTACAACACCAGCGGNCTGCTGCTGTTCACCAACGACGGNGANNTGGCCAACAAGTTGATGCACCCCTCCTCAGTNATNGACCGGGAGTACCTGGTGCGGATTCAGGGTGCNGTGGANGATGAAATGAAGCGCCAGTTGGTNGAAGGCGTACTGCTGGACGACGGCGTNGCACGTTTCACCGATATTGTTGAGGGTGCCGGGGAAGGGCGCAACCGCTGGTTCTATTGCGTNGTGATGGAAGGGCGNAACCGGGAGGTTCGCCGCCTGTGGGAGTCCCAGGGGGTAAAAGTCAGCCGTCTGAANCGNGTNCGCTACGGNAATATTTTCATNCCCTCCCACGTNCGGGTNGGNCAGTGGATTGAGCTGAANGACAAGGAAATTCGGGATCTTCTGCTGACCGCGGGGATTGANCGGCCCAAAGTGAGCCGTCTGACACCGGACGAACGAAAGCGCATGGAGCGACAGGAAAAGCGTCTGCGAGCCGGNGTNGGCAAGCGTTCTCCCGCCGTAAANCAGAANAANCCCAGAGCGCCCAAGGACAGTTGAGCNCAGCGGNCTAGCTGAGCCCCGCCTGNANGCAGGGGGCTTCACCGGTGTGGCAGGTCAANTCCATGGCCACCCGGTTGCGCCCCTGNGCNTTCGCCCGGTAGAGCGCCTGGTCNGCCCGGTCGAACAGNCTGTGGATNGAGGTTTCACCCTCCGGTTTNCGNGTGCTGACNCCGATGCTGACNGTGACNGANAGNNGCTCCNTGTCGGAAACCCANGTNTGGACCGCNTNGCGCANNCGCTCTGCGAAGNTCNNGGCNCCGCNNGCATCGGTGCCACTGAGCAGCACNACAAACTCNTCGCCCCCGTAGCGNTACACCANGTCGGTNTCNCGACAGGCGTGGCTGATCGNTTTNCCCACCTCTCTCAGAACCTGATCGCCCCGNCTGTGGCCCCAGCGNTCNTTGATCTGTTTNAAGTGATCCACGTCGACCAGCAACAGGGAAAATTCGCTGCCGCANCGTTCNGCCAGNCGCANNTCNCGGTGNAGNGCGGNNTCNAGNGCGGCCCGGTTGCCCAGNCCNGTCAGGGCGTCCACNGAGGCCAGGCGCACNGCATTCTGNTAGTTGAGGGCATTGCTNAGNGGGACCACCAGNAGGCTCAGCCACTCCTCNAGTCGCGCCAGCTCCANNTCGGAAAACCGACGATCCCGATAGAACAGCAGTGAACCGAGGNGCTGGCCGGAGCCGTGCAGNGCGTAATCACACTGGTGTCGNCCGGTATTGCCNATATCCACAATGCCCCCCGGCACCGGCGCTTCATAGCGCAGCCCTTTCAGACTCAGCAGTGGAGCCACCCCGTCATAGAAACGGGTGACCATGGTGCCCGGTTCCTGGGTGGTCATCAGGCGCTGCAACAGACCTAGTCGCTGCTCGGCAGCGTCTTTCTGGGGCGCACGAGGTTGTTGGCGATGTAGCGGTTGGGCGTCGTCTGGCATGAACGGGTTCGCTCTGTCTGTTGGTCACGTTTGCCGGGTAAAGGAAATACTCCGTAACGTGGTTCTCGAGTAGTCTCTCAAGCGATTTTTATGCCAGATTCAGAAAATGAATGTTAACTTGTTGTTTTTGTTGTAAAAAGCGAGGGGTTCGTTGACGGTTTTTGGCGTGTAAACCATCAAAATGCGATGTGGTGGCGGAATTTTGACAAGGTTTGCCGCCGGGCGGTCAAACCTTGCCGGTGCCGCCCGTTCAGCGCGCACGCTGCCGTCAGCTTTCGTTCACGGCCGGCAGGCAGACACGGACGCAAAGCCCGCCTTCCGGCTGGTTCTGCGCATCAATGGTGCCCTGGTGCAGCGCGACACTGCGCTGGGCAATGGCCAGCCCGAGCCCGTAACCACCGCTTTCCCGGTTGCGGTCCTCGTCCGTACGGTAGAAGGGCTGGAAGATGTCAGAAAGGCTCTCCGCCGGCACCCCAGGCCCCTGATCGCAGACCTGCACGCAGTAGTACGGATCGTCGGGCTTATGGGGTTTGTCGGCGCTGAGTGACAGGCGGACAGTCGAGGCAGGATCGGTGTAATGTAGAGCGTTGCGCAGGATGTTCTCGAACACGCCGACCAGCATGTTGCCGTGGGTCGGGACCAGAGCTTCGTCCAGCTCCGAATCCAGCACCAGGGTCACACCCTTGCGTCTCGCCTCGGCGCCATAGTTTTCCATCAGGGTTTCCAGCAGGGCCCGCAAGTCCAGGGTGTCGTCCAGCTCCCAGCCGCCGTTGTCGTGTACGGGCAGCGCCAGAATGTCGGAGATGACATCGCCCAGATAGTCGGCGGCTTTCTTGATCCGATCCAGTTCCTTGTCTACCGAACCATTGCTGCGCTGCTGGGCGATGCCGAGTGCCACCTGGAGTCGGGCGAGGGGAGAGCGAAGCTCGTGGGACACATCTTTGATCAGGCGCTTCTGCTCCAGCATGGCCTTTTCGAGCCGTTCGGTCATGTGGTCGAAATCCCGGCCCAGGCTCGCAATTTCATCCCGCCGTCCGGCAAAGTGGGGGCTGACGCGTACACTCAGGTCGCCATTGGCGATCTGCTTGGTGGCTTTCTGCAGAGTGGCAACGCTGCGGGAAAAATGTCGGGCAAGGAAGTAGCAGGCCACCCCGCAGATCAGAATCGAGACCAGCAGTAGAGGCCAGATGTTGCTGATAAACAGCTGCCACATGATATCCGCTTCGGAGGGGTCGTCGTGGGTGGACGACACTGTAATCACCTTGATCTTTCGGCCATCATTGAGCGAGAGGTAGCGGCCATAGATTTTCTGATGGCCTTCGATGTGCCGGCCGTAGGGCTTGATGCTGGTCAGCTCGGGAATGAGCGCTTGGACGCCCTGAGGCACCGGGCGATCCAACAGGTCCTCACCTTGTTCGTCGACAATATAGAAATACTGTGTGGACCAGCCGGGCATGGCCCTCATGTCCTGAATCAGTTCTTCGGTATTGCGGTTGATGGCCGAGCCGACCATCTGAAACAACAGGCGGCGGGCCGGGGCGTAGTCCTTGTCATAGCGGTGTTGGTGTAGCTTGGCGTCCGGCGCCAGATCAAACCAGTGCACCAGCACATTGGTGGCCACAATGATCGTGGCCGTGATCAGCCAGAAGGTGAAAAATACTTTCAGGTAAAGTCGTGTCATGCGGAGGCTAGGCCACCCTCGTGGGTATCGTTCAGGGTGAGCATATAACCGGCGCCGCGGACGTTGATGATCATTTCCCGTCGGGCTCCGGCACTGGTCAGCTTTTTGCGGATATTACTGACATGCACGTCGATACTGCGGTCGTAAGGGGTCAGTTTGCGGTTCAGCGCCTGCTCGGTGAGCTCATCCTTGCTGATCACTTGGCCGGCCTGACGAACCAGCAACTCCAGTACGCTGAACTCGGTGCCCGTCAGGGGGACATCGTGATNCTGCCAGTGGGCGCTNCGGCTNCCCAGGTGCAGGCGCAGTGCCTCCACCTGNAGGGTTTCGGCGCCGCCCGGTGACTGCACNGCNCTNCCGGCCCGGCGCAGCACGGCCCGCAGGCGGGCAACCAGCTCCCGGGGATCACAGGGCTTGGGCAGGTAGTCATCGGCCCCGATTTCCAGGCCTACGACCCGATCGATGGTGTCTCCCTTGGCGGTGAGCATGAGCACCGGGGTGGTGTACTTCTGACGCACCGNCTTGAGCACGTCAAATCCGCTGCGCTTGGGCAGCATCACATCCAGNATGATCGCCGCGTANTGGCCGCGGTTGACNTGCTCCAGCGCCTGNTCGCCGTCGTGGGCAACGTCCACTTCGAACCCCTCTGCNGTCAGATACTCGTTGAGTAGCTGGCANAGTTCCTGGTCATCGTCGATCAGTAGCAGTTTCACCATGGTAGTGTCGGTTCTTGCCTCGTTTGAATGCCGAGTGTGTAGTGTGCTACAGCCTCCGCCGTCTGTCATGGCGTGGGACACAATTTAACCTTTTTTAACATGGCTCCCGCACTTGCCTGCCGGGGCCAGAATTGGGAGAATTCCCGTCCATCCGGAGTGATACCAGCAGAGGTGCATGTGGCGCAGATAGGCTTGTTTTTTGGAAGCGACGAGGGTAACACCGAACGGGTGGCTTACCTGATCCAGCAGTGTCTGGGCGAGGATGTGGTCGCCGTGCACGATATCGCCGATGTGACCCAACTGGATCTGGCGGATTACAACCAGATGATTCTCGGCATCCCGACCTGGGANTTCGGACAGATTCAGTCGGATTGGGAAGAGTTCTGGGATGATGTGGCNGAAGTGGACTTCAGTGGCAAGACCATCGCGCTGTTTGGCCTGGGNGATCAGTTTGGTTACGGNGACTACTTCCTTGATGCCATGGGAATGTTGCACGATGTGGTGGTCGCCGGCGGCGCCACTATCGTGGGGCACTGGCCCACNGAAGGCTATGATTNNGAGGCGTCCAAGGCCGAANTTCCCGGCGANGGNCTGTTTGTCGGCNTGGCTCTGGATGANGATCAGCAGGAAGANCTGACCCTCAGCCGNCTGAATCTCTGGTGCGAGCAGATNCATCAGGCNTTTGGNNTGACNACNCCCTTGAGCNCGCTGAGCGACGACTGACCNGATTCAGGTNTCNGCGATNAACACCGCCCGAATCGGAGCGGGATGNCCCTCGGCGGTTCGGCTNGGATCGTCCGGGTCCAGAAACTCCGGCAGTGAGTGAAACCTCATCCAGTCAGTGGCGCGCTGCTCTTCCGTAGTGGTGGGNCAGAAATCNACCATGCGCGGGNTCCGGAAGCCGGCTTTGCGCAGCCAGCTCAGGAGACTNGGNCCGCTGGGTAAAAACCACACGTTNTTCATTTTNGCGTANCGGCCTTCGGGCACCANCACNTCACCCANTCCGCCTTCGATCACCAGCGTCTCCAGTACCACTTGNCCGCCNGGGCGCAGCGCCTCTTTCANCTCCCGAAGGTGATCCATGGGNGAGCGCCGGTGATAGAGAACACCCATCGAGAANACGGTNTCGAANGCCTCCAGTTTGGNGGGGAGGGCTTCTATGCCGACCGGTACCACGTCCACCGGCGGGTTCCCGCCGAGCAANCGTTTAATGGCGAGAAACTGCACGACAAAACGCGGTGATGGATCAATGCCGATGACCCNGGATGCGCCCGCGCCGAGCATNCGCCAGCAGTGATANCCGTTGCCNCAGCCCACNTCCAGCACCCGNCGNTGGGTCAGGTCCGCCAGNTGCGGGCTGACCCGATCCCACTTCCAGTCCGANCGCCACTCGGTATCCAGATGAANACCGTGGAGGTGGTAGGGCCCCTTGCGCCAGGGAATCAACGCTTCCAGCGCGCTTCGCAATTGCTGGNGGGTGTCGGCATCNAGCNCGTNATCGGTCTCGATTCGAACCTCGTTGTTCAGCTCGATCGAGTCGGCATGAATATCGGGCAACTGGTCCAGCGCATTGAGCCAGTCGGGAAGGTCGCCGTAGCGACGGGTGTCCAGTCCCCGACGGATCTGCTCNGGCAGTTGTTCAGCCCAGCGAGACAGGANCGGGTCGAGGNGAAGCGTCTCNAGGAGGGTGTGGTAATACTCAATCATTTGATAGCAATCATCGATGCGAAATTGAAACACTGGAACCAGACGTCCACGCTGGTAAACCCGGCCTGGCGGAGACGGTCGCGATGGGTTTCGAGCGTTTCCGGGATCAGGACCTCTTCCAGCGCACTGCGCTTCTGGGCGATNTCCAGATCGCTGTAGCCGTTGGCGCGTTTGAAGTTGTGATGCAGCTCGATCATCAGCTCATTGTGCAGCGGATCCTTGAACGCCACTTTTTCCGACAGGATCAGAATGCCGCCNGGCTGCAGGCCCTCGGCGATCTGGTCGAGCACGGCCTGACGNTCGNCNGGGGGGATNAACTGCAGNGTGAANTTNAGGACCGCCATGGAGGCGCCGCTGACCGGGGTGCTCTGCAGNTCGGNACAGAGCAGCTNNACCGGNGGNTCGGCNGTGTCGGCGGCGAGCACCTGGCGGCATCGTTCAATCATGGCGGGCGAATTGTCCACCGCCACNATGTCGCANTTNCTGGCGCGAATCCGGTGNCGCATGGCCAGNGTGGCNGCCCCCAGNGAGCANCCNAGGTCGTANCAGCGACTGTTCGAGGTNGCNTAGCGCTCGGCGAGGTCACCGATCATGTTGATGATGGTGGCGTANCCCGGGACCGAGCGCTTGATCATATCCGGAAAGACCTCCACGACCTTCTGATCNAAGGCAAAACGGCTGACTTCGGCGAGTGGNTCGGCGTAGAGCTGGTCGGAGCGGTTGTCGGACATNGGCATTTCCAGGTGNATCNGGCGAGTTCAGGCGCGAATTGTACCGATTGCGGTCCCGAATTGGCAGAGCCCGCNTGTCACGGAATTGTCACATNGATGTTTCACCATGCAGAAATGTCTGCCAATNTCTCGTCCTGTCTGGCCAATGGCNNGCNTTCCCCGGTATCCGCNCCCTCGGAGGCGTTGCAACGCCTGATTGACCGGAAGCAGCTGACCCCACTGTTCCAGCCCATCATCGCACTGGATGGTGGCAGGATCGTTGGNTACGANGCGCTNATTCGGGGGCCCGAGGACAGCGACCTGCACAGCCCGGCCCAGTTGTTTGACGCGGCCCGGTGCAGTCAGCAANTGGCNGCNCTGGAATACGCCTGTCGGGAAGTGGCCTGCGAGNCNTTTGTGGCACAGGCGCTGCCGGGTAAGCTGTTTCTNAATATGTCGCCATTGAGNTTTACCGACCGGCACTACCGGGANGGGGTCACCCGGGAGATTCTGACCCGGGTCGGCCTGGATCCCGAGCGGGTGGTCTTTGAATTGACCGAACGCCAGCCGCTGGATGAGTTTGTCTCGCTCCGGGCGGCCACGGATCACTTTCGCCACCAGGGGTTCGCGGTGGCACTGGATGATCTGGGCGCCGGCTACGCGGGGCTGCGGGTCTGGAGTGAGCTCAATCCCGATTACGTCAAAATTGATCGACATTTTATCAGCGATATCGANGCCGATCCGGTCAANCGGGANTTTGTGCGCGCCATGCTGGANATTGCNNANCGGCTCGGNAANCGGGTGATTGCCGAGGGTATCGAGCGCGAAGAGGANNTGCGNACGCTCGCCGCACTGGGGGTCGAGTATGTGCAGGGNTACCTGNTGCTGAGGCCCTGCAGCCACCCGCCCANGCAGATGNTGGGGCTNGAGGGNCTGGTCGGTTTTCGGCCGCGANTGCACGACACCTTCACCTTCCGNCAGCGGGTCGGTGACATTGTTCAGTACGCCGAGGCCGTCGAGCCAACGGTTTCAACCCTGTCNGTGGTCGAACGGTTTCGGGCCGATCAGCAACTGACCTGNCTNCCGGTCGTGGANGAGGGNNGGCCTTTGGGNATGGTCAGCCGCAGCGAGCTNTTGAACATCTTCTCGCATCGATANTCNTANGAACTGCACGCGGGNAANCCGATCNCGACCTTCATNTGTAAGCGCACCATCCGGGTTGATGTTGATTGCGAACTGAAACTGGCCGGCCAGATGGTCACGGAGGACCCCCTGCAGAATCTGAGCGTGGATCTGCTGGTNGAACNGGAGGGCCGCTATGCCGGCGTCGTTCGGGTGGGACGGCTGTTGCGCTGTATCACCGAGGAAAAAATGCGGCTCGCGAGACACAGCAANCCGCTGACCCAGCTCCCGGGGAACGTGCCTCTGTACGAGTGGATAGACCAGCTACTTCTCGATGCCCGACCCTTTACGGTCGCCTATTGCGATATCAACCAGTTCAAACCGTTCAACGATGCCTTCGGTTACGGNNTGGGNGACGATGTGATNCTGATGCTGGGGACGCTTCTGGTCAANCACGCCCACGAGGCTCTGGATTTTGTCGGACATGTTGGTGGTGATGATTTTGTCGTGGTCTTTCGCAGTGATGATTGGCGCATTCGCTGCCAGCGNATTCTGGCGCAGTTCATCGAGGACGCNGCCGACCTCATGCCCCCGGAGCAGCGGGACTACTGGAGCCACGATCGCACTGGCCAGCGTCAGCGCTTCGGTCCCCTGACACTGTCNATCGGTTGTGTGACTCCCGATCCNGTACATTGCAAAACCCATCACCAGGTGGCTCAGTTACTGGCCGAGGCAAAGCACAGCGCCAAAGCGCAGGGCGGCAACTCACTGTTTGAGTCCCGCCGGCGCCAGCCCACATGACCGGCGCTGCTGCAGACNCCTGAATTTTCTCGATTTTCTGTCNCCCCCTCCGTAAATACGCTATTCTGTGNGCAGGCGTTGATGCCCTGTATGACTCGGTTCCGGAGACTCCCCTATGGCCTATGCGGGCTACAAAAAGCTGCACGCACTGATTGTGGACGACTTTGACAGCTTNCGTATGACCGTCAGCAAAATGCTTCAGGAAATGGGCGTAAACTCGATTGATACCGCCAGCAATGGCGCTGANGCCCTGCGCCTGTGCAAGGCCAAAATGTACGACCTGATTCTGTGNGACCACAATCTGGGGAAAGGNAAAACGGGGCAGCAGGTACTCGAAGATCTTCGCTATCACAAAATTCTTGATCCCACGGCNGTNTTTATCCTGATTTCGGCGGAGTCCAGCCGCAGTATGGTGATGGCCGCCTACGACTCGGAGCCGGANGAATACCTGGCCAAACCGATCACCACCCGATCCCTGCAGCGGCGNCTCGATCGCCTGATGGCCCGGCGCGANAANNTGACACCNNTGTATCGGGCCATCAATGGCNAGCAGTNTGATGTCGCCATTCAGCTGTGTCGCAAAGAAGTGGCCTCCGANGGCCGGTTCGCGGCNCACTGCCAGAAANTGCTCGGNCANCTGTATCTCGAGATGGGNGATGTTGATGCCGCCGAGGCGCTNTATCGCGAAGCNCTCGAGCACCGCTCACTGGACTGGGCGATGGTCGGCATGGCGGAGGTCAAGCGCGCGCGNGGNGANCTTCTGGGGGCGCAGCAATGGTTGGAAGAAACNGTGCAGGANCANCCNTTGTTCATGAAGNCCTATGACCTNCAGGCGCANATATGTCGNGAGCAGGGCGCCCGTGANCGTCTNCAGAANGTNCTTGAACACGCCGTTGAAGTCTCTCCGCTNGCGATNTTACGACAGCAGACCCTGGCCGAAACGGCGATGGAAAACCACGATGTGGTTACCGCNGCAACGGCNTACCGCAAAGCNGTTCGACTGGGNGAGAANTCGGTGTATGACCGGGCCGANGTTCANCTGGATTTTGCCCGNGCGACGGCGACCCTGTTCGCCGAAGACAAAACNCTGGCCAANCAATACGCCCGGGATGCGCTGAAAACCCTCAGCGATTACGAGCAGCGGTTTGGNAAACAGANCGANCNTAAAGCGGAAGCGTTGTTGATTGAAGCNCAGATCGCNGCGGGNCAGGGCNATAAAAAACTGGCGGAGCAATTNCTNGAGCAGACTCAGTCGCTGCTGGCGGATGANGNTCTGGTCCTGAGTCTGGATGCNTCGCTNGAGCTNGCGAAGACCTATCGCGCTACGGATCGGGCCACNGANGCCAGCGANTTGCTGGAGGAGNTGACGTCNCTGCACGCCGGNCAGGAGCGTGANCTGGAAAAAATTGANCGGCTGCTGGAAGANCCGGTCAGNCATAAAAACCGGCAGCTGGTGGCCGAAATCAACCAGCGCGGCATCAGTTTCTATGAGCAGCAACAGTATCGGGANNCNATTGAATGCTTCGATGAAGCGTTGCGCAAGTTNCCGCGACATATCGGNGTNCGNCTTAACCTCGCNCANGCGTTGCTGGATAAAATCGANCGGGAAGGTGNTCANGAGAGCGACCTGGCCAAAGTGTCGGTNACTCTTCAGTTTGTGACNGACACCATNCTGCCCAACCACGAGCAGTTCCGTCGNTTCCGGCAGCTTCAGGATCTGCATCGGCAAGTCGAGNACAAAGTCAAAATCGGTAGTTGAGGGTGNGANGTGNCATNGGTGNATCANANNCTGAACACCCANNAGGGGAGNGCAATGGACGAACAAGANGANGGTCTGGATTTCAGCTTTGTANTGGCCTCCAGCGTTCANGACATGAAAAACTCGCTGGGTATGCTGCTGCATACNCTGGAGTCNATGTTGGCGGANAACCCGCCNGAAAATGATGCNCAGCGGAAAACCTTNTCTGTGCTCGGCTACGAAGCNTCGCGAATCAACAGNGAGCTNGTTCAGCTGTTGACCCTGTATCGCATGCAGCACGAATCGCTGCGGGTTCAGGTCGACGAGCACCANGTGGTGGANCTNCTGGAGGACCAGGTGGANCGGAANGATGTGCTGTTCCAGGCNCGNGNCCTGGAGGTGACNGTAAAGTGTGATCCGGATCTCAAATGGTACTTTGACAGCGAATTGCTTGGCGGCGTGATCAACAATATTCTGGTAAATTGTGCNCGNTACTCGCNCTCGCAACTGTTGNTCAGCGCNGAGGTGACGGANCGGGGGCTGGACATCCNCATTGCCGATGATGGACAGGGTTACCCCCAGTCAATGNTGGATGCCCCACTGGAGATGAACGCGGGCGTTTCTTTNTCCAGTGGCAGNACCAACCTGGGGCTGCTGTTTGCGNCCCGGATNGTCCAGCTGCATCGCGCTCACGGCNTCCGCGGCAGCCTTAAACTGGCCAANGATGGCCCNCTNGGCGGTGGCATTCTGACTCTGACCCTGCCGTGATGGCCGGGCACTGAAACCCTTAACAGGCAATTCANAATAACTATGCTGAAACTTCGAGCCCGACATAATAAGCACCAGTCCGTGTGGCTGGTAGAACCGGGAGTTAAAGTGGGGCGTTCAGCCACCAACGATCTGATCCTGGACCANNCCAGCGTGGCCAGCCTGCAGTTNGTCATCGGTGTTCGCGCCGACCGNCTCATTCTCAAAAACCGNGCNCCGGAAACGCCATTGCGGGTCAATGACAAACTCATCGATGANCGCTGCAGGCTTCAGGAGGGCGANCGGATAACCCTNGGTGATCTGGAGCTGGAGATCATCGANCCGAAAAAAGATGTTGGCCAGGCCNCGCCGGCGCTTACCGAGTGGAGCCTCAAGCCCAATAGNGCGGCGCTCGGCTCNCGGGTATTTCCGCTCGCCGAGACGACGGTAGTGGGGCGTTCGAGCGANTGTGATATTCANCTGGCGGTCGCACACCTGTCACGCCGACACGCTCAGCTTCAGATTCTGGATGGTCTGCTGTACGTGAAGGATCTCGGCTCNTCCAACGGCACTTTNCTCAATGGTGAGCGGGTCACCGAGGCGCGGGTTCGTCGNGGNGACGAGCTGCGCTTTGATACCCTGAGCTTCGGNGTCATTGGCCCCTCCGATGATCTCGGGAAAACCACCGTNCGCANCACNGCNCCGNCCAGGGCGCCCNCANCAAAGNCGAGCGCGCAGAAACCCAGAGTNGANGAGACGACCCGACGGGAAGCGGCCNAGGAGCCTCNGANGGTTCAGCCTCAGCCGACGGCGTCGACCGCTGGNTCCGANCGGACCNCCCGCCAGCGGGGCTGGGTCGGAGGCTTGGTCCTGCTGGGGCTGCTGGCCGCGGTNGTTGTCGTGTGGTTGNTCAAAAAATAACCTAAAGGTTTGCTGGCGTCGGCCGATACGCGGGAAAGCGTATCGTAAATTCACTCGCCTCCCGGGAGGTGCACAATGCCCATTTCCTCAATACACAGTGCCTCCGGTCGCCCGGCGGACCTTCTCCCCGGACAGTCCGGGCGCAACGGTGGGGTTGCCTCTCAGGGAGCGACGGNATCGGAGCGATCCCCGGGTGCCGAGACCTCCAGCCTGGAGGAGCGCCGGCAGAAAGCGTTCCAGACCATCGAGCAGACCCTGGCCATGGGCTACGAAAAGCTCGCCTCGAAGCGCGGTGGGGCGGCTCAGGCGTTCGACCGCTTTGAGCCCCTGAGCGCCGAAAAAGTCGCGGGTAATATACTTGGTTTTATCGAACGTCGACTCCTCAAAGACGCGGCCGAAGGCGCCACCGAAGCTCAACTGCAGGCGCGCCTGGATGCCGGATTGGAGGGCTTCAAAAAGGGCTTTGCCGAGGCGCAGAAGCAACTGGAAGCCCTGGCGAGCTTTACCCCCGAAATCCAGGCCGATATCGATGATACCCGCGAACGGGTGTTGGCCGGTGTCGAAGACCTCAGGCAGCGGATTGTTGACCAACAACTGGGTCAATCCCAACTGGGTCAATCCCCGTCGGATGAGCGCGCTGATGGTGCCAATACCTCCCGGTCCGAGGGACCGCTCGCCTATCGATATGAACAGGCCCGCGCCAGTCGGTTCAGCTTCGAGCTGATGACCGCCGAGGGGGACNGCGTTGCCATACAGGCCAACAGCAGTGCCGCTGTGTCGCTCAGTGGGTCGGGCAATGGGTCCTCCTTTTCCGCAGCGGCCAGCCGGTCATTGAGTTGGTCCGTGGAGGGCGATCTGAATGCCGATGAACGTTCCGCGATCGAATCCCTTCTGGGTGGCGTTGATCGTCTGGCCGAACAGTTCTTCTCCGGTGATCTGAATGGGGCGCTGGAATCGGCCATGGCGCTCGGTTACGACCGCGAGCAAGTGGCCAGCTTCTCCCTGAATCTGAGTCAATCGTCAATCCGGCAGGTCAGTGAAACTTATGGTCGGAGCACCGGAAAGCCCGAGCAGGGGCCCGGGCTTCAGGAGCGACTGGCGCCCTTGGGACAGTTTCTCCGGGGCCTGGAGGCAGCGCTGGCCGATGCATCCCGGGTGTCTGCGGGTCCTGAAACGCTGCTTCTGGACGTCGCCGAGCGTATGCTGCCGTCTGATCAAACCGAGACTCCAGCCCAGTCCCTGCGCGGGTTCATGGCGGAGATGCTGGAGACGCTGACCACCGACCCGGTGGGTGCCGAACGGCCTCAGCGTTCTTCGGCTGATGTCGGTGATACGTCCGGGGAGGCCTGATTGTCGGAACCGGTTCTGATCCTGTACACCACCCTCGGCTGTCATCTGTGCGAACAGGCCAAAGATGAACTCTGGCCTGCACTGACACAGACCGGGTGGCGGTTGGAAGAGGTGGATATAGCGGACTCGGATAGCCTGATGGCTCGCTACGGAACGCGCATTCCAGTGGTCGCCCGGTCCGATTCCGGAGCGGAACTGGGCTGGCCCTTCAGNTCGGGTGAGGTAACGGGATTACTCGAAGGATAGTGCGACCTCCGGTCGGCTCAGAGCTTTATCCCGATCTGATCCATGGTGTCGGAAACCCACTGAATGGCTTCCAGGTAGGCTTGGGAGAGCTGGCTGGCCGTGATGCCCACGCTGCTCAGATAGGACCAGTCGATCGCCCCCCAGGCACCCCGCTCATAATGCTCCACGATATCCAGAATCCGTCCCTCGTGCCCCTGGTGGCGTAGCAGGGCCTCGCTCAGTTCCGGGCTCAGGGACAGGTTGCCCAACAGCACATCGAGCGGTACGTCCATGAACGCATCCAGGGTGGACAGCAGGCCGACGGTGAAGAACGCATCCTGACGGGCCTCTCTTTGCATGGCACTGGCGAGGGTCTCGCACATCCGGGCGCGGGTCAGCGCCGCCACACTCAGTTCGGTGGGTTTGTTGCCTAGGTTGGCCATGGCCAACAGGTTGACCCAGTTTTTGATGATGTCCAGGCCGAGCAAGGTGATGGCCTGGCGCAGGGACTCGATGGTTCGCGGCAGGGCAAAGGCGGCGGAGTTGACCAGGCGCAACAGTTTATAGCTCAGCACCGGGTCCTGGGAGAGCAGCTGCTCGACGCGCAGAATGGATACATCGGGATCGTGCAGGGCGGCGAGCAGTTGCAGAACGGCCTGCTTGCTTTCCGAGATTTTGTGACCCGAGAGAATTTTCGGACGCGCGAGGAAATAGCCCTGAAACAGGTCGAACCCCAGGGCCCGGCAACGCTCGAGCATTTCGTAGGTTTCGACCTTTTCGGCCAGTAAAGTGAGGCCCAGGGGTTTGAGCTGTTCGATATGATCCAGCAGTTCGGTTTCCGACAGTTGCAGTACGTCGAGCTTGACGATATCGGCGTACTCCAGCAGAGGGCGGGTCTGCTCGGTGAGCACAAAATCATCCAGGGCAATGGTATAGCCCTCGGAGCGCAACTGCGTCAGGCCGGTCAGCAGTGCCTGATCGACCACCTGATCTTCGAGAACTTCCACCACCATCTGGCGGCGGTCGAAGGGCGGGGGCGTGATCAACAGGGTCCGGGTAAAATTGATATAGGCTTTGAGTTTGCCGACCACTTTTTCCAGCGAGAGATCGGTGAAAGTGTGCAGCAATACCTGCGAGCTGGCGGAGTCACCATTGGTGAAGGAGGCCAGGTTCCCGGAGCCCGAGCGACACAGCAGTTCGTAGGCGACGACCTGCATGGAACGGTTGAAAATGGGTTGCCGCGCCAGCAGCGGTAGAAGCTCAGACATGGGGGCTACTGCGTTATCCTTAAATCGAACCAGTGGGCCAGTTTAGCCCGGTCCGGTCCTTGTACACAATCGCCGGGAGCGGAGGGAGGGGGAACGGGTCAGGCCAAATTGATGAATATTGCGCCATTTCTGCTAGACTGGCAATATCCGGCGCCGCTGCAACGCTCATCAGACAATAATCAAGCGCGCCTTCTTTCGGGGATTTCACTATGGCAAACCTGCTCAGTACCGTGGATCAGCGAACCCGCCTGGTGGGCGAAAACCGGTTGGAGCTGCTGTTGTTCCGATTGGGGGGCGCCCAGTTGTTCGCAATCAATGTCTTCAAGGTCCAGGAAGTGGTCAAAATGCCCCGGTTGCGCCGGGTGCCTCACAGTCACTCCCAGGTGTGTGGGGTGACCCAGTGGCGCGGACAGACAATTCCGGTACTGGATCTGAGTGCCGCGATCGGTGCCCGGGCTCTGCCGCCGGGCACCGAGCAGAACCTGATCGTCACGGAATACAACCGCTCGGTACAGGCCTTTATGACCGGGCCGGTAGACCGTATTGTCAACCTGAACTGGGAGGAGGTGTTGCCGCCACCGGAAGGGGCGGGACGCGGTCACTTCCTGACCTCAATCACCCGTGTGGACGGCCGGCTGGTGGAGATTCTGGACGTCGAGCGGGTTCTGGCCGAAGTGGCGGAACTGAACACCTCGGTCTCCGAGCAGACGCTGGATCAGACGCTGGCCCGGGAAGCCAGGGCACGAGGGCTGAAGGTGCTGCTTGCCGAGGACTCGGCAACCGCCGTCGCTCAGGTCCGGGAGACACTCAGCGAGCTGGGGCTGGAGCTGATTGCGGTGCAGGATGGCCTGAAAGCGTTGCGGCAACTGCAGGCTTGGGTTGCCGAAGGCAAGCGGGTTACCGATGAGGTGGTCATGCTGATCACCGACGCGGAGATGCCCGAGATGGACGGTTATCGACTGACCGCGGAAATCCGTCAGTCGGCGGATTTCGGGGACCTGCATGTGGTCATGCATACCTCGCTCAGCGGCGGGTTCAATCAGGCGATGGTATCCAAGGTAGGCTGTGATGCCTTTCTGTCAAAGTTCGCGCCGGACGAGTTGGCCAGTGTGGTTCAGGCCCGGCTGAAAGCCTACCTGAACCTCTGATTNCGGNNGCGCGNNCGATCAGAAGGGCGCGCTTGCCTCCTCCGCCGTAATGAAGGGACTTTTCTCTCCCATCCGGTAGCCGTAAATCACCGANTANGACAGCACGTTCTGTACATAGCCCCGGGTTTCCCGAAACGGTATGGTTTCAATCCAGACGTCGTAGGGCANCTTGTGGGTCTTCTCNCGCAACCATTGNTTTACCCGATAGGGGCCGGCGTTGTAGGCCGCNGTGGCGAGAATCCGNTTGCCGCCGAATTCGGTCAGCANTTCATTCAGGTAACGGCTCCCCAGNGCGATGTTTTTCTCCGGGCTGAGCAGATCGGCNCGCCGGTAGGGCACGCCCGCTNTNCGGGCGGTCTGCTGAGCGGTGGCNGGCATCAGCTGCATNAGCCCCATGGCGCCGGCNGGTGAGCGGGCGTGGGGCATGAAGGCGCTCTCCTGGCGNGCAATGGCGAACAGCAGGTGAGGGTGGATGGCGGTNTCCCGGGCGGCGGNCTGGACATGCTCCTGATAGGCGAGGGGAAAGCGCATCTGCANNTCGTCCCAGAAACGAGCNCTGATCATTGCCTGAATGCCTTTGCGGTGCCAGCCCCAGCGCTGGGCCAGTTTGCCGGCTGCCATGATNCGCTCGTGCTCCAGCCCGGGTACNGTGTAATACCACTCGCGGCTGGCCGCNACGGTGTCGCCGATCATCAACCATTCNTAGGCGCGCTGCANCGCCGGGTGCTGTTCCATNTCGGCCAGCACGGNGTCNGANACNGGNGCCGGCTGGTCCAGNAGNCGGTACTCGAAGCCCAGCTTGTCNGCGGAGAGNAACCCGTAAAAGCTCCGGGTGGNGGCCACGGCNGCNTAGAGATCTNTCGGNTCGGGNCCGGTGTTCTCCAGCGCCAGCTCCTCGATCATCCGGGCGCGCCAGTAGCGCCACCGCTCGCTGTCCTGAGCNTCGGCGGGNAGCTGGTTGAGCCAGGTATAGGCNCGCTCCCAGTCCAGTTGCTCCAGGGCGTCNCGAATCAANGATTCGANCAGNTCNGNATTNCCCAGTGCCGGGACGGTNGCCANCAGTTGATCGGCCTGCTCCCGGTGGCCCTGGAANATCAGGCGCTGGGCAATGGTNTCCTGGGTGGCCAGGCGCTCNGNGTGGGAAAACAGNTGCTGGGCATCGTAACCNCGCCAGAGCGNNAGAGCCTGAAGNGCNTCNCGGCGCGCAAGACGTTGAATGCCNTGGCTGATGATGTCCTGCATGGCCTCGGACTGCTCGCGAAAACGNGCGGTCTGGGCGAGCGCCTTGGGGTTGCGGTTCACCTCCCGCATGAGTCTGGCTTTGCNTTGCCAGCTNTCCGGCATCTGCCGNGCAAGGTAGTTGGCCAGGCCGTAGGNGCGNNCCTTGATGGCCTTGGTATGGCGCTCCCAGGTGATGGCCGGTGTCAGNNGTCCTTCNGCCATCCAGNGGTCNAATACCGGGTCACAGGCCTCCGGTTGNGAGNGCGCCACATTCCANAGGGGTTCGACCTCATCCAGNGCNCTCTTNTCGCCCCGGGTCAGNCGGGCGTGGAGGGCGTGGCAGGCCANCTCGGTGTCCCCNAGGNNGCCNGGGTAATCGCTGAGATACTGNTCCCAGCGNNTCTGGCGGGCGAGGCTGTGCAACCACTGGCGCTGGAGNTGATGGGCGAGATAGGAGCCCGANTCGGCCTCNAGAAANNCCCCGACCGCCTCGGGGGAAGCTTTCTGCAGNTTGCGGGTCAGNTCCCGNTAGGTAAGGTAGGGGGNGAGGGGNTACCCCTCCANNTGCTCAAGCAGNGTNTCGTAACGGGTCANCTGTCNCCGGGACAGGGCATCCCNNGCNTCCAGAAATNTCTGGCGNTGGGCCAGNCGCTCCGGGCTTGNNGTGGTCGNATCCGGCCAGNNGNCGTCTTGCGACGAGGGGGCNGCGAGTACTCTGGGTANNGCCAGGNNCAGGCCGACAANAACGGCGAACAGGNAGACGTGGGACCGAATACGCAGCGACCACATGGTGTTGCTACCTCATTCTCTCGTNCATGAACCGGTAATTCGCGGATTGACCGGATTATTCTTCTGTGNCGNGAAGGAAGGCTGTATGATGCCCATCCGTCNCGCGCTTGTCAGNTCAGCATAACAGGCCCCCGGGGCCCGCGCTACTGGCGTTCCGCGATAAAAACCGGATTTTTATTCCCTTTGTGCAGTACATCAAAAAGTGTTCCCATGTCATTGATTCGCTTAGAAAATGCCCANCTCAGTTATGGCCTGCAAGTGCTNCTGGATGGCGTTGACCTGTCGGTTGAAAAAGGTCGCCGACTCTGCCTGATAGGCCGCAATGGGGCCGGCAAGTCCAGCCTGATGAAAGTGCTGGCCGGTGAGGTCGATCTGGATGGCGGTACCGTGCAGGTGGGTCCCGAGGTCAAGGTGGCGCGGTTGGCNCAGGATCTTCCCGAGGCCGATGACAAAACCGTGTTTGACCTGGTGGCCGAGGGGCTGGGGGATGTGGGCGAGTTGCTNCAGAAATTCCATCACCTGTCCCACGCCGGTGGCGAGAGTGATATGAGTGANTTGGCGCGCCTGCAACAGCAGATCGAAGCGCAGGACGGCTGGCAGTTCCAGCAGAAGGTGGATACCACCCTGACCCGCCTGGGGCTCGAAGGCGACTGGGCCATGGCCAACCTCTCCGGCGGCTGGCGCCGCCGGGTGGCNCTGGCTCAGGCGNTGGTGTCCGGGCCNGANGTACTGCTGCTCGATGAGCCCACCAACCACCTCGACATTGCCGCCATTGAGTGGCTCGAACAGCAGNTGCTCCANTTCCCGGGCGCCCTGGTGTTCATTACCCACGANCGGTCNNTGNTGCAGAAACTNGCCACCGACATTGCCGAGCTGGATCGGGGGCATTTGCGCACCTGGTCGGGGANTTACGACCGGTACNTGGAGTACCGGGAGCAGGCTCTGGCGGAAGAGGCGCGTCACAANGCGCTGTTTGACAAGAAACTGGCCCAGGAGGAAGTCTGGATCCGTCAGGGNATNAAGGCGCGCCGCACCCGCAACGAAGGACGGGTTCGCGCTCTGAAAGCCATGCGGGANACCCGCAATGAGCGCCGGGAGCTNCAGGGCAAGGCCTCGTTCTCGGTCAGCTCCGGGGAGCGTTCCGGCAAGNTGGTGGCGGAGCTGGAAAAGGTGTCCTANGGCTTCCCGGAGAAAGCNATTGTCTCGGANTTTTCCTCCGTCATCATGCGCGGTGACCGTATTGGCCTGATCGGTGCCAATGGCGCCGGCAAGAGTACGCTGCTGAAGTTGATTCTCGGGGAGCTGGAACCTCAGGAAGGACGGGTGCGCCTGGGTACCCAGTTGCANGTGGCGTATTTTGATCAGTTGCGGGAACAGCTTAACCTCGATCAGAGCGCGGTGGACAATATTGCCGAGGGGCGCGAATTCATCGAGCTCAANGGCAAGTCGCGGCACATCATTTCCTATCTGGGCGACTTTCTGTTCACCGGGGAGCGGGCGAGAACCCCCTTGCGTGCGCTGTCCGGGGGCGAGCGCAACCGGGTNCTGCTGGCCAAGCTGTTCAGTAAGCCGGCCAACCTTCTGGTCATGGATGNGCCGACNAATGACCTGGATGTCGAGACGCTCGAGCTGCTTGAGGACTTGCTGACTGATTACGACGGCACCGTATTGCTGGTCAGCCACGACCGGGCATTCCTCAACAATATCGTCACCAGTGTCATCGCCTTTGAGGGGCGCGGNCGGGTGCGTGAGTANGTNGGGGGCTACGACGACTGGTTGCGCCAGGGGGGACGCTGGACNGATGATAGCGCGCCGTCTGAGCCAGCCGCCGNNGGGGCNNCCTCNGCGCCGTCGGCCCCGGCNGCGCCGGCGACCAAGCCCAAAAAGCTCAGCTATAAACTGCAGCGGGAGTTTGATCAGTTGCCGGAGCGGATTGAAGCGCTGGAGGCCCGGCTGGACGCANTGCAGCAGCAGGCCGCGGATCCGGCGTTCTACAGCGAGCCACAGGACAAGGTGGATGCGCATTTGAAAGCGCTGGCCGATGTGGAGGCGGAGTTGGAGACGTGTTTTGAACGCTGGGCCGAGCTGGAGGACATGCAGGGCGCCTGAGAGCGCCCTGGCGCAAACATCAGGTCTCTCGGGTGTCGGATTCCGCTACCCGGACCGCGAGCACGTCGCAACTGGCACCGTGCAGAACNCTGTTGGAGGTGGANCCGAGCAGTAGCGCAAAACCTTTGCGGCCGTGGCTGCCGACAATGATCAGGTCGGCNCCTTCCTGATTGGCGAGATAGTGCAACTCGGTGGCCGGTTGGCCCACCAGCACATGTTCCTGCTGAATGGGGAAATCGACGTGCTGGGTCAGACGATGCAGCTCCTGTTCGGCTTTGAGTTGCAGTTGCTCCTGAACCTCTGACAGATCCACGGGCATGTCGCCGCCGTAGGCGAATGTCAGCGGCTCGATGACATGGGCGACACTGACCGTAGCCTGGCAGGCCTGGGCGAGCTCGGTGGCTCTCTGCAGAACCTGGGGCGACTCCTCGGACAAGTCCAGGCCAGCAATAATATGTTTGTAAACTGCCATAATCTGACGTCCCGTAACTGGTTGGCGAACGACCTGTAACTGGGAGAGATATTTTGCTCTCCGATGCTATTGATAGTAGCACTTTTAAAGAGCGGGATCAGTGGAACAGTCAATACCGGGAGGAGTGTGAGCGGTGAATATCTGGATAGTCGTCATTTTACTGGGCGTGCTCGCCATGGTGCTNGGGCCGGTCATGATGCTTCAACCCAGCGAGCGCGACCGCCAGCAGGAAGCGGTGCGTCGGCGGGCGACCGAAAAAGGCCTGCGGGTCACTCTGGAAGCCTTGCCCAGACAGGCAACCGATCTCAGTGAACCGGAGCGACTGCCGGTCTATCGCCAGCCCGCGGCCAAAGGGGGAGGGCCGGCCCGGGACTGGATGCTGGTGCGGGCCGCCTACGAGCACGAGTCGCATTTTATGGGGGTATGGGCCTGGCAGGGAAAGGGCCGAGCGACGCCCGCTGAGCGAGCCTGTTTGCGCGAGTGTCTGCCCCGAATGCCNCGCTCGGTACGCGCCCTCAGTGGTGACCCGGGGGGGTGGTCGATCTATTGGACCGAAGCGGGGGGTGACCGGGCGCTCGCGGTTGTCGAGGAGACGCTGGCCGCCCTCAGGGGTTGTAGTCCGTCTCCGGCATCAGCTCCTGGCTGAGCGCCTTGCGCTTGCCCTGAATCACCTCCCCGAGCTCCCGGATCATCGCCATGCGTTGCGGGTAGGGGTGATCGGAACCGATCAGCAGCCCCTGGGCGCGCTTGTAATACGCCTGGGACGTNGTGATATCNCCGCGCTGTAACGCCTTGTGGCCCTCGGCNATGTAGGTCACCACATCGATCATCANTCGGGTCCAGGACAGNTCGAGCAGGTAGTCACTGAGNGTNCCCCCCTCCAGNCGCCCCTCGTTGTCCTGTCGNCGCAATACCTGAGCGGCCTGATCCAGGCACTCCCTGGCGCGCGCCATNTCGGCGTCGCTCTCCCNCAGGCGGCCGGCGTGGCTCGGCTCCTGATCGTGCAACATGTCTTCCGCCCGCTCCCGNACATGGGCNANNCGGGTTTCCAGGTGGGTTTTGTCGCCCNCCTCGAGCTCCAGCATCTGCTCGAGCAGGTGCAGTATTTCCCGGTTGATACNNCGGGCGATGGCGCGGTTGNGCANNGTNTCTTCGATCCCGACCANNACCTCCTCCAGGGCGTCNATNCGCCAGCGAACCCGGCGCTGCCGCAATCGGATCTGGCGAAAGCGTTCCTCGCGCTGGTTGACCAGATGCACGATCAGCAGCGATAGAAACAGCAGTGATGTCAGCAGCAATAAGCTGGCCATGACGCTCCGGGGGTCATCAATGGAAGAAATAATTCCTGACGGGGTTGNGNCCGCTTTTCAGGTTGTCGGCNCGCGTTGCCAAAGCTTTATGATCTATTTTTATCAAACCCTTGTAAATCAAGNAGATAGACGCGTCTTCCCGGGGCCGTCGGCGACCCNGNCNGCGCTGTGAGGGAAGCACCTGAGCGACGGTTCNGGCGGNGTNGATCGAGGCCCTGAGGAAGTTCGCGACTTGACCCAGCCCGGTTGAGGACTTATATATGCGCACCTCAACCGGCATTTTGCAGCGCTCTGGCCATCCGGCTAGCCGCTCTCACTCGGAACGGACAAAGAAGAGTCGCATGGGTAAATCCTTAGTTATTGTCGAATCCCCGGCCAAGGCCAAGACGATCAATAAATATCTGGGCAACGATTTTATCGTCAAGTCCAGTGTCGGTCACATTCGGGATCTGCCCACCAGNGGCAACTCCAAACCGGTCGATCCCAANGAGCGCGCCCGTCAGGCCGCCAAGACCCGCAAGCTGTCNCCGGNCGAAAAGGCCAAGTACAAGGCGAAGAAGCAGAAAGAGCAGNTGATCAAACGGATGGGTATTGATCCCGAGCACGGCTGGGANGCCCACTATGAAATTCTGCCGGGNAAGGAAAANGTGGTCGATGAGCTGCGCAAGCTNGCGGCCAAGGCNGACACCATCTACCTCGCAACGGANTTGGACCGCGAAGGGGAGGCGATNGCCTGGCACCTGCAGGAGGCCATTGGTGGNCAGCCCGAGCAGTATCGNCGNGTGGTGTTNAACGAAATNANCAAAAGCGCNATTCAGAACGCCTTCAANCAGCCCGGTCGTATCGATCGGGACCGGGTCAATGCCCANCAGGCGCGCCGNTTCCTGGACCGGGTGGTNGGCTATATGCTGTCGCCGCTGCTNTGGGAGAAAATCGCCCGCGGTCTGTCGGCCGGNCGGGTACANTCGGTNGCGGTGCGCCTGGTGGTTGAGCGCGAGCGGGAAATTCGCGCCTTCGTGCCCGAGGAATACTGGACCCTGGCNGCCCANCTGAAAGCCGGNGGTGGCGAGGCNGTGCGCTTCGANGTCAANAAGCAGGGNGACAAGGCGTTCAAGCCGCTCAATGAGTCCCAGGCCATGGCNGCGGTCAAGGCGCTGGAAGGGGCACGNTACGAGGTGGCGGACCGGGANGACAAGCCCACCAAGTCCAAACCNCCNGCNCCATTTATTACCTCTACCCTTCAGCAGGCCGCGAGNACCCGGNTGGGGTTTGGGGTCAANAAAACCATGATGATGGCCCAGCGCCTGTANGAGGCGGGTTANATCACCTACATGNGAACCGACTCCACCAANCTGAGTCAGGAAGCNGTGGCCAACTGCCGNGACTTTATTCAGGANGAGTACGGCAAGCGCTATCTGCCGGAAAGCCCNGTGGTCTACTCCAGCAAGGANGGGGCCCAGGAGGCACACGAAGCGATCCGNCCCTCCAGCGTAACGGTAAAGCCCAANCACCTCAGTGGTATGGAGCGNGANGCNGAGCGNCTNTANACNNTGATCTGGCAGCAGTTTGTNGCCTGNCAGATGAGCCCGGCGGAATTTACCAGNACCTCGATCGTGGTCAAGGCCGAGGACTTCGAGCTGCGCACCCGCGGCCGGGTCATTCGCTTTGACGGCTTCCTGAAGGTGNTGCCTCCGGTGGCCAAAAAAGATGAAGACGTNGTGCTGCCGGATATCAAAGTGGGGCAGGTGCTGCCTCTGATCAAACTNGANCCCTCNCAGCACTTCACCAAACCGCCGGCGCGCTTTACNGAAGCGAGCCTGGTAAAAGANNTGGAGAAGCGGGCGATTGGNCGCCCATCNACNTANGCGTCGATNATNTCCACGATCCAGGATCGCGGTTACGTGCGTCAGGAAAACCGCCGGTTCTACGCCGAAAAAATGGGCGATATCGTCACCGAGCGNCTGGTGGANAGTTTTGATGACCTGATGGANTACGGCTTTACCGCCAGTATGGAAGACTCCCTCGACGATGTNGCCCAGGGNGAGAAAAACTGGCAGCAGCTNCTCGANGANTTNTANGCGGAGTTCACCCGTAAACTGGAGCAGGCCCAGAGCAGTGANAACGGTATGCGGGCCAACTCGCCCACCGATACCGANATCAAGTGCGANCAGTGNGGTCGGCCNATGCAGATCCGCACCGGGAGNACNGGNGTGTTCCTGGGCTGCTCGGGCTACAGNCTGCCGCCCAAAGAGCGNTGTAAAAACACCATGAANCTGGTCTCCGGCGACGAAGCGCTGGATGCGGATGCNGATGAAGAGGCCGAGTCCNGGCTGCTGCGCACCAANCGCCGGTGCAANTTGTGCAACACCGCNATGGACAGNTATCTGCTCGACAGCAAGCGNAANTTGCACATCTGNGGCAANAACCCGGANTGTCCGGGNTACGAAGTGGAAGAGGGCAGCTTCAAGCTGAAAGGCTACGAAGGNCCGACNCTTGAGTGCGACAAGTGNGGCAGCGAAATGCAGCTCAAGACCGGCCGTTTCGGTAAGTACTTCGGCTGNACCANCAGNGAGTGTAAAAATACCCGCAAGCTGCTCAAGAGCGGTGAGCCNGCGCCACCGAAAATGGACCCGGTACCCATGCCGGAGCTCNAGTGCGAGAAGGTGGATGACACNTACGTCCTGCGCGATGGNGCATCCGGCCTGTTCCTGGCGGCGAGCCAGTTCCCCAAAAACCGGGAGACCCGCGCGCCTCTGGTGGCGGAAATNGTGCCGCACAAAAAAGAGATCGATCCNAANTACAANTTTCTCTTTTCCGCGCCGACGGAAGACCCGGATGGCAACAAAACGGTGATTCGCTACAGCCGNAAGACCAAAGAGCAGTATGTNCAGTCCGAAGTGGANGGTAAGGCGACCGGNTGGAAAGCCTTTTATGAAAAAGGCAAGTGGGTCGCCAACAAGTAATCAGCCGCCGGGCTGTTGATGAGGTTTGTTAATGGCTGGAACCAGTCTGACNCGGGTCAATCAGAANNTGGCCTATTGTCGNGCGCTGCTCAANCAGCTGNNCCGGGANGGCGCGCCCGGGAANGCCAACGAGCGCCTGCGCCAGCAGGCGNTGCTCGATGGAGCGGCNTTTCACCTGCTCTGTGNCTACCGGCANTATCTGCGGGAGTTGGCCGAAAACTANTCGGTTCCCGACGTGAGTCGTATCACCACCGAGCAGGACTTGCTGGANGCGCTCGAGCGTTTCGGCAAGAACCCCTCAGAAGCCCGTGAGCTGCTCACCCTTCGCACCAATCCGGACAGNTGGCTGTNTGCCCTCCANGAGGCCTNCGACGCCTGCTGGGCNGCCTCAGGAGCNGCGCCGGTCGCGCGCATTGAGGTGCTGGACCTGGAGTCGCCCGACGGCGCTCCGGGAAAGNTTACNCAGGCCCGGNTGACCCNGTGGTTTGAGGCGTTNAACGAGTTGGTGGAACGNCAGCGNGAGACCAGCGCGGAATACTGAGGGGGAGCCCNGGNCNGGCAGCCTGTGGTAAACTGANGNNCAGTTGTNATCGAAGAAGGCGGAGAAGTTATGTCATCATCCCTGTATGAAATTGTGGANCTGGCCAANGGNGATGTGGTTCTGCAGCGGGCCGATGAGAATGGCGAGCCTCTGGTGAGCATCCGGTTCTCCGCCGACTCCCTGTCCTATATGCGNGAAGGCAANCTGGATGTGGCCAAGGCCATGATNGAGGCGGGNATGGAAGCCGCCAGTGAGATTGCCGAAGACGGCGNGGAAGATTTTCTGGGTGAGTTTGCCGATACCGAGGAAAAGCCGGTTTATCACTGAGGCNNCAGTCTCCNCTGAGGTCCCAGCTNNCNNTNANGTNACNGTNNCGNGCCCNATGAGNCGCGNTCACGNGCGGCGGAAGAGTTAGCGTTTNAAGCANNNCAGAGNCGCTCCAGNCCTGGAGCGNANGNNGNTTGTCCCTCCGCTATCGAACCCGCAATAACAGTGCCTGACATTGCCCCTGCAAGGCGGCGGCTTCGAGTTGCTTTAGCTCGCGATCGCTCAAGGCACCCGGGCTTGCAATGACGGTGTGGCTGTTGCCTTTGGCAAGGGCTTCCCAGAGTATCCAGCGGNTGTCGTCGGTTTCCGGTGCGTGAATCAGGCGAATGCTGCGTGTATCCACGCCGTACCGCTCGAGCAACCTGCGGTCCACCGGGCCGGGACTGATCCAGGTCAGCCAACGATCGCTCGGGGTTCGGCTCAGGTGCGCCACCATGGGCAGTAACAGTTGGGTCTGCTCCGGGGCGTTGTGGGTCAGTACCAGCTCGGTAATGCCGCCGGCGGGTGCCGGTGATGCCGATTGAATGGGGGCGTTAATCACGGCGAATGACTCCTACACTGAGACCTTCAATAGTGAACTCCTGATCGCGCAAGTCCACCTCAATGACATCGAAATCCGGATTTTCCGGCCAGAGCTCTACCTGGGCGCGGTTGCCGACTCGCTTGAAGCGTTTTACTGTGACCTCCTCACCAATGCGAGCGACCACAATCTGACCGTTGCGGACCTGTTGAGTGCGGTGAACCGCCAGCAGATCGCCGTCCAGAATGCCGGCGTCTTTCATGCTCATGCCATGCACGCGCAGCAGGTAATCCGCCTGCGGGGTAAANAAGCTGTGGGGGAGCTGGCAGTAATCTTCGATGTGTTCCTGCGCNAGAATGGGGCTGCCGGCCGCGACCCGTCCGANCAGNGGCAGTCCCTGCTGNGGCTCNACCANCTTGATGCCGCGGGAGGCGCCGGGAATCACTTCGATGGCGCCNTTGCGGGCCAGNGCCTTGATGTGCTCCTCGGCGGCATTGGCGGATTTGTACCCCAGAATNCGGGCAATCTCGGCGCGGGTTGGCGGATAGCCGGTTTCTTCCGCGTAATTCTTGATCAACTGCAACACCTTTTCCTGGCGAGGGGTCAAGTTGTACATGGCGAGCTCCGTGGCAGTTCTGTGGGGACCANTGNGGTCTGGGTTTTTATACAGATATTGTGATTATATACAGTTATCACCTGTATGCAAGCACAGGTGACAAAAGTGGTTGGGGGCAGGGCGGGTTNGCGGCGAGNNTCAGTCGTCGTAGCCGGGGAAGAGGTCGGGCTCGATGTCGTTCAGGGGGTTGTTCCAGGAGTCCGGGACCAGNACGTCATCGTCGTTCCAGCGATCCTCCTGGCTNAGTTCGTAGNCGGCTTCGGAGTCCTCCGGGGCGGCCGCGGGCACCAGNGGCAGTNGGGGCCAGGTTTCCAGGTCAAATTCACCNATGGCACCGTCGAGATACTGCACCTCAATGGTACCCTGNTGNTCATCCAGCGCGACCACTTCAAAGACCTGCTGGTCNTCGCGATCAAAGTACCAGGCGCCAATGCTTGGAGACTGAAAGCCCATGANTCAATGCTCCCATCTGCGTGAATGAAANGCGTCCGCGGTGCGGCGGAATCGCCGATGAGTTACCTTACCATGGCTTTTCCGCTCCCTAGCAAGCGGTGCGCGAGCGGCGGGAGGANGCTCAGGAAGCGAGTTGTCCGGGAACTCGTGGGGTCGGTCGCGGTAATTGCCTAATTTTCCTTGANGTTTTGGCTTTTGCCNCGGCGTGGGTATACTCCGCTGAGTCNAAATGAATCTATNGGCAGNGTTTTACATAAAAACTTTGTCTAAACATGTTTGAGTGATTGNCATGGAATTATTGGANCCGATAAANANCTTCCTGACCGATCTGGCCGATCGGGATCAGCTCTGGATACTGCATGCNTTTGCNGTGGTGTTGGCCACNCTGGTNGTGGCCATGGTGGTCAGCTTTATTGTCAAACGCNTGGAGAAGAAGGCNGACAGCGCGAACGCCATNTGGCTGATGATGGCGTTNCGCTCGGTTCGACCGCCNCTGAAGGGCATCATCTGGCTGATGGGCATCAGTTGGGCCAGNTANCTGACCCANCAGGGGGCNGANNTNGAGCTGATGGGNGCGGTTGAGACCNTTCGTCAGGTGGGNNTNGTGTTGCTGGTNACNTGGTTTCTGGTGCGCTTTATCNNGNTNGGNGANNAAGAGTTNCTNANCCCNNGNNTCGGGGAGCCNGGTGATCCNACCACGGTAGGNGCGGTCAGTAAGCTGTTNCGGGCCTCGGTGGTCATCACCGCNGTGCTGGGGCTGCTGCAGGCGCTNGGGTACAGTATNTCCGGGGTNCTNGCCTTTGGTGGTGTCGGCGGTATCGCAGTGGGTTTTGCCGCNAAGGACCTGCTGGCGAACTTTTTTGGTGGNCTGACGATTTATATGGATCGNCCGTTCGCGGTCGGNGACTGGGTGCGNTCACCGGACAAGGAGATTGAGGGTGTGGTGGAAAATATCGGTTGGCGTCAGACCCGTATCCGCACCTTTGACCGCCGGCCACTGTATGTGCCCAACGCNACNTTNACCCAGATTTCGGTGGAGAACCCNTCNCGCATGGANAATCGGCGGATTCTGGAAACCATCGGCATCCGCTANGANGATGTCGACAANATGGNTGANATTGTNGCCGATGTCCGNCAGATGTTGCTGGANGANGAGCGCATNGAAACNGACCATCAGACNCTCATTGTCAATTTCAACANCTTTGCCGCCAGTTCGCTGGACTTCTTCGTCTACACCTTCACCAAAACCGTCAATTGGGTGGAGTTTCACGAAATCAAGCAGGATGTCATGCTGAAAATCGCCGANATNATNGCTGGGTACGGTGCGGAAATTGCGTTCCCNACNTCNACNCTGCATGTGCCNGAGCCGGTCCGTCTGTCGNGCCNTNANGGTGNGNGNNCNTCCCNGTCCGAGCGNGAATCNCCGGCGGAGAANNAGNNNGCAGACCGGGCCNCNGNCAAGNATCAAGAGCCGAGCAATCGCTCGGCGGGCNATGCGACCTATGGTCCCGAGGTGGACGGCGAGCAGTCCGGTGGCGATGGTGATTGATGCCCATTGGCCCGAGGCGGCGGAGTGCCTGTATACCCGGGACGAGCTGGAGCGGGCGCTCGATCGTCTATCCAGCGAAATAGGCGACAGGTTGACCGGGCCTGAGCCACTGCTGGTGCTGACGGTGATGCACGGCGGCCTGGTGACCGCCGGACACTTGCTGCCGCGCCTGTCGATGCCGCTGGAAACGGATTATATTCACGCCAGTCGCTATGGGCATCGGATGGAAGGCGATGACCAGTTGCGGTGGCTGCACCGACCGGCTACTCCGCTGGCCGGCCGACGGATTCTGATTGTTGACGATATNCTCGATCGGGGGCTGACGCTGAAGGGGCTCGTGGAGGCCTGCCGGGGGCAGGGGGCGCTCTCCATCCATACGGTGGCGCTGGTGCAAAAGCGCCTGCCTGACCCGCCGGCGGTGGAGGCGGACTTTGTCGGGCTGACGGTGCCGGATCGCTTTGTGTTCGGGTTTGGCATGGATTATCANGGNNTGTGGCGTAACGCGCCCGGCCTATACGCNGTTNCCGAGTCTGATGTCNGGCATTAGCCNGGCTCNCTGGTTGNCCATATAACCAAAAACGCTAAGAGTGTCTCAAAATCCACAGGCGAGACTGGACAATCGGGATCAGATGGCTTAAAACGTCGGCGTCCGTTAATAACGGATGGAGTAAAACCCGGGTGACCGGGTGTTAAGAACTTAAAGACGAAAGACGTCAGGATTTTTCATAAGAATAATGGGGTATCACTATGGCTGAGCGAGCGTCAGGAACCGTCAAATGGTTCAATAACGCCAGAGGCTACGGGTTTATCACCTGTGGCGAAGACAGTGACGATATTTTCGTGCACTACCGCAACATTCGAGGTGAGGGCTACCGCTCTCTGTCNGANGGGCAGAGTGTGGAGTTTGAGCTGCTCGAAGGTGACAAAGGGCTCCAGGCCGACGACGTNGTCGCCGTTGCCTGANANCAGTGCGGTCACCCGTCGCCGGTAGCGGGCGGGTGTGTTCATGTTGATCAAGGTAATAACCGTNTCTCCNTCCGATTANTNTTNTCTCACCCGCCTGTTTTTNNCGCTTACTCTTCGTNGNTTCCGGTCTCTTCNTCGTCGGGACGTTCGTANGGGGTGACNCGAATCANNAGNCCGACNATAGGNTGGTCCAGGTAGTGCAGCTCTTCGCTGCGCATTCGCCGCTGCTGGTTCAGGGTCACGATNCGGCNGGGAAGNTAGTCCTCTTCCAGAAAGTCCGGCAGGCTTGAGGTNGTGTTCANGCTCGTNTCCCAGGCGNTACCNGTNGGGTTTTGCCANTCGTCGCCCCNNAGGGGNGCCGTCTCTCGATCGTCGGTGGTGGGCGCATTGTCCGGTTGCGGTGCGTCGGGGCGCCGGGGCAGTTCCGGCCAGGCGCCGGGGGGCTGGCCGTAATTGGGCTCGAACTCGGTGAACCACAGGCGGGTGTGCAGGTGCAGGTAGCGCGACACACTCAGGGTGATGCTGCCCTCGAGCTCGGTGTGGTTATCAAAGGTATCGCCGCCCTGAATCAGCAGCGCGGGACTTTCTTCCAGCTCGGTGACCGGCTGGCGCCAGGCCTCGTGAAACAGGACCCGATACTGACCGGAGCGGTTCATGGCATTCGCGAACCGGTCCATGGAGCGCAGGTCCTCGGGCAGGGGGAGGAAAGCGTCCCGGGCCAAGTCGGCGGGGGCCGGTTCTCGCAGGGCCGCCAGGCCGTTGTCCCAGGAGGGGCGGGGGGGCGAGGTGTCCTCGGTATCCGCCAGATCGGACTCCGGGTCATGCAGCGTCACCCAGTTGAATGGGTAGCGCAACTGGATGTTGCGCGGCCACTGTTCGATGCCGTCTGCACCGCCGATCCGCTCGAACACGATCATTTCCACCTGGTACCAGTCGGCCGGGTCCTCGGCCAGGGTTGGCACCATGGCGCAGGTGGCGGCCAGGCCGAGCAGGGCGGCCAGAGCGAGGGAGGTGCGGGAGGTGCGCAAAGCGTGGGTCATGAGCGGTTTCCGGGCGTCAGTTTATCCAGCAGTTCTGAAACAGCGTTCAGTCGTGTTTCGCCATTTTCCATATTTCGAACGAATTTTAAATGATTCGCCCCTGCCAATTGGTAGGTTTGTGGGTCACTTTGCACCAATTGCACAATGGTCAGGGGATCGACCTCGGTTTGCTCGGAAAATTCCAGTCGACCGGCCCGGTCGCCGGCTTCGAGTTTGGCGATGCCGAGCTTTTCCGCACGCAGTTTCAGCGCGGTCACCGCAAACAGATTCTTGGTCGCCTCGGGTAGCAGCCCGAACCGGTCGATCATTTCCACTTGAAGCTCGCGCAGAGCCTCATCGGATTCCGCGTTGGCCAGTCGCTTGTACAGCACCAGGCGGGTGTGGACATCCGGCAGATAGTCCGCGGGAATCAGGGCCGGGATGCGCAGGTTCACATCGATGCCGGAGTCCAGAGGCTGTTCGATATCCGGCGTCTTGCCGGCCCGGATGGCCTTGATGGCCCGGTCCAGCATATCCATGTAGAGCGAGAAGCCCACGGTCTGGATCTGGCCGCTCTGTTCCTCCCCGAGCAGTTCCCCGGCGCCGCGAATTTCCATGTCGTGGGTGGCCAAGGTAAAGCCGGCGCCCAGGTCGTGGGCCGCCGCAATGGCGTCCAGGCGTTTGAGTGCGTCGGCGGTCATGGCGCGGCGTTCGGGGGTCAGCAGATAGGCGTAGGCCTGATGGTGCGAGCGGCCGACCCGGCCCCGCAGTTGGTGCAACTGGGCCAGGCCAAATTTGTCGGCCCGGTGAATGATGATGGTGTTGGCGCTCGGGACGTCGATGCCGGTCTCGATAATGGTGGTGCACACCATCACATTGAACCGCTTGTGGTAAAAGTCCGACATGACCCGTTCCAGATCGCGCTCGCGCATCTGGCCGTGGCCGATGCCCACCCGGGCTTCCGGGATCATTTCCCCCAACTCCCGGGCGATCCGTTCGATATTTTTGACTTCGTTGTACAGGTAATACACCTGCCCGCCGCGCAGGATTTCCCGCAGAATCGCCTCCTTGATGGTGGCGTCGTCCTGGGTGCGGACAAAGGTTTTGACNGACAGNCGNCGCGCCGGNGGGGTGGCAATGATGGACAGATCCCTAATNCCGGACATTGACAGGTTGAGCGTCCGGGGGATCGGGGTGGCGGTCAGGGTGAGNATATCGATCTCGGCCCGCAANGCCTTGAGTTTCTCCTTCTGGCGCACACCGAANCGATGNTCCTCATCGATGATNAGCAGCCCCAGNTTCTTGTAGCGGAGGTCTCCCTGCAGCAGCTTGTGAGTCCCCACAACGATATCCACTTTGCCCGCCTCCACGCGCTTGAGCACCTCGTTGACCTCTTTGGTGGTGCGAAAGCGTGACAGGACTTCAATGGTGATGGGCCAGTCGGCGAAACGGTCTTTCAGGGATTCAAAGTGNTGCTGGGCGAGCAGGGTTGTNGGGGCCAGNAGGGCGACCTGNTTGCCGCTGTAGCTGGCGATAAAGGCCGCCCGCATGGCCACTTCGGTTTTGCCAAAGCCCACGTCNCCGCACACCAGNCGGTCCATGGGTTGCGGGGAGAGCATGTCCTGCACCACCGCNTCGATGGCNCGCTGCTGGTCCGGCGTNTCCTCAAACGGGAAAGCGGCGGCAAAGCTCTCATAGGCGGCCTTGGGGTCGTCAAAGGCAAAGCCNTTGCGGGCNGCGCGNCGGGCATAAATATCCANTAGCTCGGCGGCCGCATCCCGCACCTGNTCGGCNGCTTTGCGTTTGGCTTTCTGCCACTGTTCNCTGCCCAGNCGNTGCANNGGCGCCAGNTCNTCATCGGCGCCACTGAACCGGCTGATCAGGTGCAGGTTGGTGACCGGCACGTACAGCTTGGCGCCNTCGGCGTACTCCAGGGTCAGGAATTCCGTCGACTGGCTGTCCACNTNCAGGGTTTCCAGGCCGCGGTAGCGGCCCACCCCGTGGTCGATGTGCACCACCGGGGCNCCGGGTTTGAGNTCGGTCAGGTTTTTGACGATCAGNTCGCTGTTGTCCTGNGCCTGACGACGTCGGCGCTGCTGACGNACCCGGTCGCCAAACAGCTGGGATTCCGCAATGACCACCACATTGGGGTCCTGCAGCCGCAGGCCCTGATCCAGGGGCGCCACGGAGAGGGCCAGGCGCGNGTCGTNCTGCGCAAAGGCGTCCCAGTTNTCGACGATGGTCGGGTGNACACGGATNCGGCCCAGCAGNTCCAGCAGNGTTTCACGTCGGCNGGCGGAGTCGGCGCAGAACAGTACCCNACCGTCGAATTCCATCAGAAACGCTTCCACCGCTGCCAGGGGNGTGTCTGACTGATGGTTGACCGGCAGGGTCGGGGGCGCCTGGGTGGCAAAGTTGAANCGGCCGGCGCCCGGCTCTACNGNNGCGGTCTGNACGAAGGTGCGGGCCAGGGGTTTGATCAGGCCGAACAGCTCGTCCACNCCGAGATAGATGTCCCGCGGCGGCATGATNGGGCGCTGAGGGTCGACCTTGCGGCTCTCATAGCGGTTCTGCAGTTCGTTCCAGAAGCGCTCGGCGGCCGCTTCCAGCTCCCCCAGGGCAAAAATCCGGGTGTTCTCCGGCAGGTACTCGAACAGGTGGCTCGACTGCTCGAAAAACAGTGGCAGGTAGTACTCAATCCCGGGTGGGGCAATGCCNCTGCAGACGTCCTGGTAGACCGGGCAGGCGCGATGATNGACATCAAAACGGGCGTGCCAGTGATCCCGGAAGCGATTGATGCCGTTTTTATCCAGAGGGAATTCNCGTGCCGGGAGCAGTTCGATACGGTTTACCTGCTCGACGGTCATCTGGGTTTCGGGGTCGAAACGACGCAGGGTTTCCACCTCGTCGTCGAACAGATCGATCCGGTAGGGGTANTCGCTGCCCATGGGGAACAGGTCGATCAGGGCGCCGCGCACCGCAAANTCGCCGTGCTCGTACACCGTGTCGACGCAGTGGTAGCCGGCTTTTTCCAGTCGGCTGCGCAGTGCGTCCAGGTCNAGGCGCTCGCCCGGCTCCAGGAGCAGGCTGTTGCTCAGCAGGTAGCTCTGCGGCATCAGCCTCTGCAGGATACTGGTGACCGGCACCACCAATATGCCCTGGCGGGTGCCGGGCAGNCGGTAGAGGGTGCGAAGGCGCTCGGAAATGATGTCCTGGTGCGGGGAAATCGTGTCGTAGGGCAGGGTTTCCCAGTCCGCCAGGTGCAGTACCGGCAGTTGGTCGCCCGCAAAGTAGCGCAGCTCGCTCTCCAGGCGCTGAGCGGTGCTGGTATCCGGTGCGATGACCAGGCTCAGGCCCTCGTGGGACCGGGCGGCATTTGCCAGGGCGAGGGCCTGAGCGGCACCGTGGAGTTGTCCCCAGGTCTGACGATCGCCGGGGCGGACGGTGGTTGGCGGGTTCAGCGGGTTCTGTTCACTCATGATTTGACGGCTGCGGAAAAAAGCCGCCATTGTACCCGACCTGATGAGATTGTGTTTGGCTGCTGCGATGATGGCGCCATCCACCCTGTGAGTACCATCCGGTGACTGCAAAAAACCCGCCAGCGGACTGGCCTTTCGGCGCTGTGATCTTTATAATTGCGGCGATTTTTCCAAGGGTGTGGGCAGAAAATGTGCCCGAATCGACTCCGCAATGGGTGTTGAGGCGGAGAAATCTCATAGCTGAGGTGCTTTTTGAGGGATGGCGGGGTTTGACCTGCTCAGGCACCTGGAACTTGCGCTTCTAACAACTATATATCCGCACACATTTGAATATCGCAACCCAGTTACTGTCGGGCCGCTGGGGTTGAGTGTGCGAAGTGCAATCCGTTAGCCCGGCATACGACACCGATCGGTTGGGGATGTTTCCCCTTCAGGTCAGTTTATCCAACGAGTGATTAGGCAGAGACGTATGATAAAGATCCGTCGGGGATTGGATTTACCTATATCCGGTGTGCCCGAGCAGGCCATCAGCGAGGGTCCAAAAATCCGCTCTGTGGCTGTCATCGGTTTCGATTACCACGGTATGAAACCGACCATGGCGGTCCAGGTGGGGGACAAGGTCAAGCTCGGTCAGTTACTGTTTACCGATAAAAAGACGGAAGGCGTGCGCTATNCCGCACCCGCCTCCGGTACCGTGGCGGCCATCAATCGTGGCGAACGCCGGGTGCTGCAGTCCGTTGTGATCGATGTCGAAGGCGACGACGCCGAGACCTTCGAGGCCTATAAGGGCACGGACCCGGCGCAGGTGTCTGACGAGGACGCCCGCGCCCTGTTGAACGAATCTGGCCTGTGGACCGCGCTGCGGACCCGCCCGTTCAGCAAGGTCCCGGCTCTGGACAGCAAGCCCAATTCCATCTTTGTGACTGCCATGGACACCAATCCGCTGGCGGCCAACCCGGAGGTGATCGTTGCCGAGCAGGCCGAGGCGTTCAAGCAGGGCCTGGTTGTGCTCAGTCGGATGACCGAGGGCAAGGTGTTTGTCTGTAAGGCCGCTGGCGCCGATATTCCCGCTGCCTCGGGCGAGCGTTTTGTCACTGAAGAGTTTGGTGGCGTACACCCGGCCGGCAATGCGGGCACCCACATCCACCACCTCGACCCGGTCAGCGACAAAAAGCTGGTCTGGACCGTCAACTATCAGGACGTGATCGCCATTGGTACGCTGTTTACCACGGGCAAGCTGGATAACCGTCGTGTGGTGGCTCTGGGTGGTCCGCAGGTCGAGAAGCCCCGTCTGCTGCGTACCCGTCTGGGTGCCAACCTCGAAGAACTGACCGCTGGCGAGCTCAAGCCTGCCGAGAACCGCCTGATTTCCGGTTCGGTCTTTGGTGGTCGTAACGGTCGTGNCCCGCTGGCCTACCTGGGACGCTACCACCAGCAGGTGTCCGTGTTGGAAGAGGGCAACGATCGCCCGATGCTTCACTACCTGCGCGCCGGTTTCAATGCCTTTTCCGTCATGGGCATTTACATCTCCAAGCTGTTCAAAGGCAAGCAGTTCAACTTCACCACCACCACCGGTGGTAGTGAGCGTGCCATGGTGCCGGTGGGTGCCTACGAGCGCGTGATGCCGCTNGATATTCTGCCGACGCAGNTGCTGCGCTCCCTGATTGTCGGGGATACCGAGACCGCCCAGCAATTGGGTTGTCTNGAGCTGGACGAGGAAGATTTGGCCCTGTGCACCTTCGTGTGCCCGGGCAAATACGAATACGGCCCGATCCTGCGCGACAATCTCACCACTATTGAGAAGGAGGGCTAAGGTATGAAAGCTCTGCGCAACTATCTCGACAAGATCGAGCCGAACTTCCACAAGGGCGGCAANCTGGAAAAGTGGTACTCCCTGTACGAAGCGGTGGNCACCATTTTCTATCGCCCNGCCAGTGTGACCAAAACCACCGCTCATGTGCGCGACGGCATCGACCTCAAGCGCATCATGATCACCGTGTGGCTGTGCACCTTCCCGGCCATGTTCTACGGCATGTACAACATGGGCTTTCAGGCCAATACCATCATGGCGGATATGGGTATCGCCTCGGTGGAAGGTTGGCGGGGTGCCTTTATTGAAATGATGGGCGGCTATGACGCCAGCAGCATCTGGGCCTCTTTCTGGCACGGTGCGGCCTATTTTATCCCGATCTACTTCGTGGTGTTCGTGGTTGGCGGCTTCTGGGAAGTCCTGTTTGCCACTGTACGCGGTCACGAAGTGAACGAAGGTTTCTTTGTTACGTCGGTTCTGTTCTCCCTGATCTGCCCACCGGATCTGCCCCTGTGGCAAGCGGCTCTGGGTATCAGCTTCGGTGTTGTGGTCGGTAAGGAAGTGTTCGGCGGTACCGGCAAGAACTTCCTGAACCCCGCACTGACCGGTCGTGCGTTCCTGTACTTTGCCTACCCGGCGTCCATGTCCGGCGACAGTGTCTGGACCGTGGTCGATGGTTACTCCGGTGCTACTGCTCTGTCGGTCGCCTTCCAGCAGGGTATGGACGGCGTATACCAGCAGATGAGCTGGATGGACGCGTTCATTGGCAACATCCACGGCTCCATTGGTGAAGTGTCCACACTGGCCATTCTGATCGGTGGCGGCATTCTGTTGATCATGGGTATTGCCTCCTGGCGGATTGTGGCCGGTGTGATGCTGGGTATGATCGCCACCACGCTACTGTTCAACGCGATTGGCTCCGANACCAACCCGATGTTTGCCATGCCCTGGTACTGGCACCTGGTCGTGGGCGGTTTTGCATTCGGCATGATGTTCATGGCCACGGATCCGGTATCCGCCTCCATGACTCACGCCGGTCGCTGGTGGTTTGGCGCTCTGATTGGCCTCATGTGTGTGTTGATCCGCGTCGTCAACCCGGCCTTCCCGGAGGGGATGATGTTGGCGATTCTGTTTGCCAACCTGTTCGCCCCCCTGATTGACCACTTTGTTGTACAGGCGAATATCAAGCGGAGGTTGGCACGTGGCTAATAACGATACGATCAAAAAGACCATCACAGTGACTCTGGCACTGTGTATCGTCTGCTCCGTCGTGGTGTCGACAGCCGCCGTGCTGTTGCGCCCCATGCAGCAGATGAACCAGGANCTGGATTTCAANAGCAATATCATTGCTGCGGCCGGTCTCAGCGGGGAAGAGGGCAGCGTCGAAGAGATTTTCGAATCACGGATCAAAACCCGTGTGGTGGATCTCGAATCTGGCCAGTTCACCGATGAAGTGGACCCGGACAGCTACGATCAGTGGAAAGCGGCCAAAGATCCGAGCCGCTCCATGGACCTCAGCGGTGATGAAGACATCGCGGGCATTTCCCGTCGNGANCGNTACGCCGAGGTGTTCCTCGTGGAGAACGAGCAGGGCGAGCTGCAGACACTGGTATTGCCGGTTCGNGGGTACGGNCTCTGGTCCACNCTCTATGGCTTTATGGCAATCGAAGCCGACGGTAATACCGTTGCNGGTCTTACNTTCTACGAACACGCCGAAACNCCCGGTCTCGGCGGTGAGGTGGATAACCCGAGCTGGAAGGCCCAGTGGGACGGTAAAAAAGTCTACGGNGACGATGGCGAGGTCCAACTGTCGGTCATCAAAGGCAGTGTCGACTCCTCCGACCCCAATGCCCAGTACAAGGTGGATGGCCTCTCGGGCGCTACCCTGACCAGCAAGGGCGTGGATAACCTGGTGGAGTTCTGGCTGGGTGATATGGGCTTCAAGCCGTTTTTGAAGAACTTGCGCGAAGGGGAGGCCTAAGCCATGAAGAAGCTCAAGCAACTTCTGATTGAACCGATTTTTGACAATAACCCGATTGCGCTGCAGATTCTGGGTATCTGTTCGGCTCTGGCTGTTACCAACAGTTTGAGCGTGACGGTGGTGATGTGTATCGCCCTGACCGCGGTAACCGCATTTGCCAACCTGTTTGTCTCCATGGTGCGCAATCACATTNCGGGCAGTATCCGGATCATNGTGCAGATGACCATCATCGCCTCNTTGGTGATTCTGGTGGATCAGGTACTGAAGGCGGTGGCGTATGACATCAGCAAGCAGCTGTCGGTCTTCGTAGGCCTGATCATTACCAACTGTATCGTCATGGGCCGCGCCGAAGCCTTTGCCATGAAGAACCCGCCGCTGCCGAGCTTTATCGACGGCGTGGGTAATGGCNTGGGTTANAGCGTCATCCTGTTGGGTCTGGCCTTCATCCGCGAGCTGTTCGGCTCCGGCAGCCTGTTTGGCGTCACTCTGTTGACCCCGGTGACCGAGGGTGGCTGGTACGTGCCGAACGGTCTGTTGCTGTTGCCGCCGAGCGCGTTCTTCCTGATCGGTTTCTTTATCTGGGCCATCCGCGCCTGGAAGCCGGAGCAGGTTGAGGAAGAAGAGTTCAAGATGGCGCCTAACACCAAGCCGCAGGAGGCCTGATCGTGGAACAGTTACTGAGTATTTTTGTACGGACCGTTTTCATTGAAAACATGGCGTTGGCGTTCTTCCTGGGGATGTGTACCTTCCTGGCAATCTCCAAGAAAATCAGTGCCGCCTTTGGCCTGGGCATTGCGGTCGTGGTCGTGCAGTTGATTACCGTACCGGTGAACAATCTGCTCTACACCTACGTATTGGCTGATGGGGCCNTGGCGTGGGCCGGTCTGCCCAATGTCAACCTGAGCTTCCTCGGTCTGATTACCTACATTGGTGTGATCGCCGCGCTGGTTCAGATTCTGGAAATGGTGCTGGATAAGTTCATGCCCGCGCTGTACAACGCTCTGGGTGTGTTTCTGCCTCTGATTACCGTGAACTGCGCCATTCTGGGTAGTTCGCTGTTCATGGTGGAGCGCGACTACAACTTTGCCGAGAGTGTTGCCTTCGGTGCCGGTTCCGGCGTCGGTTGGGCCCTGGCGATTACCGCTCTGGCGGGTATTCGCGAGAAGATGAAGTACAGCGATGTGCCGGCGGGCCTGCGTGGCCTGGGCATTACCTTCATTACTGTCGGTCTCATGTCCCTGGGCTTTATGTCTTTCGGCGGCATCGACCTGTAACCAGCGAGGTAGGCTAGATGAATTTGGAAATTATATTGGGCGTGGTCATGTTTACCGTCATCGTTGCGGCGTTGGTGGTAATCATCCTGAGCGCCCGCGCCAAACTGGTGAGCAGTGGCGACGTAACGATCGAGATCAANCACGAGAANAANATCCAGGTNCCNGCCGGNGGCAAGCTNCTGCAGAGCCTGGCCAATGCGGGCCTGTTCCTGCCGTCGGCCTGNGGNGGTGGCGGNACCTGNGCNCAGTGTAAGTGTGTGGTAGAGCAGGGCGGTGGCGCCATGCTGCCGACCGAGGAAGGTCACTTCACCAAGCGCGAGGCCCGTGANGGGTGGCGNCTGTCCTGCCAGACACCGGTCAAAGAAGACATGGTCATNGAAGTGCCGGAAGACGTGTTTGGTGTGAAGCAGTGGGAGTGCACCGTTGAGGCAAACCCGAANGTGGCGACCTTNATTAAAGAGNTGACACTGAAGCTGCCGGAAGGCGAGAACGTCGATTTCCGTGCCGGTGGTTACGTCCAGCTNGAGTGCCCGNCGCATCATGTGAAGTTCAAGGACTTCGACATTGAAGAGAAATTCCGTGGCGACTGGGAGCGCTTTGGTTTCTTCGATCTGGAATCCAAGGTCNACGAGCCGGTCATGCGCGCCTACTCCATGGCNAACTACCCGGAAGAAGTCGGTATCGTGAANTTCAATATNCGTATCGCGACNCCGCCTCCGGGCTCCAAGGANATTCCGCCGGGCATCATGTCCTCCTANGTGTTCAGCCTGAAACCGGGNGANACCATCACCGTTTACGGGCCCTTTGGTGAGTTCTTTGCCAAGGACACCGACGCGGAAATGGTCTTCATCGGTGGTGGTGCCGGTATGGCGCCCATGCGCTCACACATCTTTGATCANCTGCGCCGGATCAAAACCGATCGCAAGATCACCTTCTGGTATGGTGCGCGTTCACTGCGCGAAATGTTCTACCACGAAGAGTACGATCAGCTGCAGGAAGAGAACGAGAACTTCGAGTGGCACGTAGCGCTGTCCGATCCCCAGCCGGAAGATAACTGGGAAGGGCCGACCGGATTCATTCACAACGTGTTGTACGACATGTACCTGAAGGATCATCCGGCGCCGGAAGACTGTGAGTACTACATGTGTGGGCCACCGATGATGAACGCTGCCGTCATCAAACTGCTCAAGGACNTGGGCGTAGAAGACGAGAACATCATGCTGGACGACTTCGGCGGTTAATAGAGGACAGGATTTGTTCAAGGTTCTCACAACAATAAAAACGGGGCCGGTACTGCTGGCCTCGTTTTTGTTTTTAGGTTTGCTGCTGGGCGGCTGCGAGCCTCGTGTTGAACACGAGGCGCACCGGTTCTCCGGGCCCACCATGGGCACGACGTTCAACGTCACCCTGGTGGTGACCGACCNGTCTCCGCCGGTGGACGCCGCGANGATTCAGGCNGGGCTGGAACGGGAGCTGGCGCAGATCAATCAGCAGATGTCNACTTACATCGATGACTCCGAGTTGATGCAGTTCAATCGCTCGGAGGTCGGGCAGTGGCAGTCNCTGTCGGNACCACTGGCNGAGGTGTTGGCNATCAGCCGGCGCATCAGNGAGNGCAGTGAGGGCGCTTTCGACATTACNGTGGGGCCGCTGGTCGACCTGTGGGGCTTTGGCCCNCNGGCTGAGCCAGAACAGGTACCCAGCGATGCGGCGATTGCGGCCGCCCGTTCGGCGATGGGCTATGCCCAGGTGGCGCTCGATGGTCAGCGGGCCCGTCGGTTGAGTGATGTGCGTCTGGATCTCTCGGCCGTGGCCAAGGGCTACGGCGTGGATCATCTGGCCGATTGGCTTGAGGCTCAGGGCTACGAGCATTATCTGGTCGAAATCGGGGGCGAAGTCCGGCTCAGCGGTAGCAGTCCCCGGGGTGATGCCTGGCGCATTGGCGTAGAGCAGCCCAGCCTGGTTCAGGGTGATGGCCGCAAGGCACTGGCGTTGACGGATATTGCGATGGCCACTTCGGGAGACTATCGCAATTACTATGAGCGCGACGGTGTGCGTTACTCACACACCATCGATCCGCGCACCGGACGGCCGATAGCCCATCGCCTGGCCTCCGTTACGGTGCTGGCCCCAACCTCTGCGGAGGCCGATGCCTGGGCGACGGCACTGAATGTGCTGGGGCCGGAAGCGGGTATGGCGCTGGCGGAGCGGGAAAAACTCCCCGTGTATATGATTGTCAAAACCGATGACGGTTTTACTGATGACTATTCCAGTGCATTCGCACCCTGGCGCTGAGCGTCAGCAGTGAACGTGCACAACGAAAGCCCCAAGGGCAGGTGAGGTAACACATGGGTATGGTTCTGGTTTCCCTGTTGGTCATGCTTCTGGTGGTGGTAGGGATGTCCGTCGGCGTTCTGTTCGGCCGCCAGCCGCTCAAAGGTTCCTGTGGCGGTGTCGGCGCCGCCCTGGGCGAGAAAGACTACGTCTGTGATTTGTGTGGTAACGACGAAGAAAAGTGCAAAACCATCAACGAACGTCAGCAGGCGGGTCTGCCCGTCGACGATTTGGCGTACGATGCCAGCCAGGGGGCGGCATCAGAGGGTAAAGAGAGAGCAACGTCCTCCAAAACCCAATCAGGAGATTAATCCTAGTGGCTGATCACACCTACGATGTGCTGGTAATCGGGTCCGGACCAGCGGGTGAAAGCGCTGCCATGTCGGCGGCAAAATCCAATCTGCGAGTTGCCGTAATTGAAAGTCGGGCCCATGTGGGCGGCAACTGTGCGCACAAAGGTACTATTCCGTCCAAATCCCTTCGTCATGCGGTTAAGCAACTGATTCGCTACAACAGTGTCAGTCTGTTCCGGGAGATGGGGGATACTCGCTGGCTGTCCTACCCCAGGGTGTTGGCGGCGGCCTCCAAGGTGATTCCCAAGCAGGTCGAGNTGCACACGGAGTTTTATATCCGCAACCGNGTGACNCTGCANACCGGGATGGCCTCTTTCGTGGATGCCAATACCGTTAATGTCGACTCGGGTGATGGTGCCCAGGAAACGATTACCGCCGAGTCGATCATCATCGCCACCGGCTCGCGCCCGTATCGGCCGGCGGATGTGGATTTCAGTCATCCACGAGTCTACGACAGCGATACCATTCTGGAAATGCAGCACACTCCCCGCCATATGATCATCTACGGAGCGGGCGTTATCGGCTGTGAGTATGCGTCCATCTTTTCCGGTCTCGGGGTGAAGGTGGATCTGATCAACAATCGCGATCGGCTGCTTTCATTTCTGGATGACGAGATTTCCGACGCGCTCAGCTACCACTTGCGCGACAGCGATGTGACCGTACGTCACAGCGAAGAATACGAATCCATTGAGGCCGATGATCACAGCGTGACGCTGCGTCTGAAGTCTGGCAAGCGACTCAAGGCAGATGCGATTCTCTGGTGTAATGGGCGCAGTGGTAATACCGACAAGCTGAATCTGGAGGCGACCGGGCTGGACGTGGATTACCGGGGCAATCTCAAGGTGTCCCAGGATTATCGAACCTCGGTGGACAACATNTTTGCGGTCGGCGATGTGATCGGCTGGCCGAGTCTCGCCAGTGCGTCGTTTGATCAGGGACGGGCGGTCGCGGCAGTGATCACCGGGGAGCCCTGCAAGCCGGTCACCAATGTGCCTACCGGTATTTATACCCTGCCGGAAATCAGCTCCATCGGGCAGACGGAAACCGAATTGACCGCGGCGAGAGTGCCCTATGAAGTGGGCCGGGCGCTGTTCAAAAACACTGCGCGGGGACAGATCAGTGGCGAAGACGTGGGGATGTTGAAAATACTGTTCCACGTCGACAGCCTGGAAATACTGGGCGTCCACTGCTTTGGGGCAGAGGCCGCCGAGATTGTTCACATCGGTCAGGCCATCATGAGTCAGAGTGGCGCGGGAAACACCATACAGTTTTTCCTCGANACCACCTTCAATTATCCCACCATGGCAGAAGCCTATCGCCTGGCGGCGTTGGACGGCATCAACCGCATCAACCGTCGTTAGCGGGTGCCGCCCCCGCCCGGGGGCGGTGCTTCAATACCGTGCGTAGCACTTTGTNGTGCTCAAAATAGACTACGTAGTCTTCGTAAACCCAACTGGAGATCGGTGGGTCGCCGACCGCTGCACGGCGTTCCTGAGGCGCACCAAAACGCGACTCGACGCGCTNCTGGGTCATGCCATTGGTCGGCACGTCGCCCGCGTTTTCGGCCCCTTGCTGGCCTACCGGAATTTCCACCCGGTCGGCGATCGAGGCGGATGATAATCCCAGCCCCAGGGTCAGACCCAGGGCGAGTAGGGTGTAGGATCGAAACGTCGTCATGAAGAAGCTCCTTTGGAGTAGAGGTTGCCCTTTTCGTCGGGATCGATATCCTGCAGGCGGCGTTTCTCCGCCATCTGGGCGCGCATGATCTGTTGGCTGAGAAGGTGTTGTTGCGGGTCTGTCAGCGTTTCGAATTCTGCCGCAATTTCGTAGCCGCCGGTGCGAAGTGGTTCACAGCGTGCGACTCGGGCGTAGATGGCCAANCCGACGTAGGTGGGCAGGAACGTCAGGTTCAGGGCCACCGCCTGGCCAATCGTCAGCGCTTCCCGGTTGCTGAAGGCCAGTCCGCCTTCGCTGATGTTGACGCGTCGCTGGTCCGTTGGATGGGTCCCGTGCAGCCGGGGTTCGCTGATCAGCTGCTGGGCGAGCAGGTCAATTTTCCGATTGAGCAGATAGAGGTAATCGGCAATCTGCCGATCGCGATCCTTGATCTGATAGAACAGTTGGCTCGATTCGCTGTCAATTTTCTTCAGCTCCGCGTAAGTCTTGAGCGCCGCCGCGCCGGGAAACAGGTTCTCGGCTGGCGTGTGCTGGAGCGTGTCTTCGTCGACGGCCAGGTATTCCAGGTCCAGGTAGTCGTCGATGCGAAAATAGAGTCGTCGTTCAGGCATAACAGTCCCGCAACAGGCTTTTGTCATTGTAATAAGGTATAGCATACCGCGTTGCCGGTGTGCCCCGCCACTATGACGTTCTGTGGCGTCACTGACGCTGCGCGGCCCGGCAAATCCACCTGCCGGGCTTGTGGCGTTCAGGTCAATAGGGTTAAATGCGCTCATGCCAATCAACGTCCCGCTACATATCGGTCTGCGCTACACGCGCGCCAAGCGCCGCAANCAGTTTATCTCTTTCATCAGCGCCTTTTCCCTGCTGGGCATGGCGCTGGGTGTGATGGCGCTCATCGTCGTTCTGTCAGTGATGAACGGCTTCGACCGCGAGATGAANTCGCGGATTCTCAGTGTGGTGCCCCACGGCTTCATCGATGGCACGCCGGAGTTGGCGGATTGGCGCGCAGTGGCAGACCACGTCAGACAGCACCCGGAGGTGCGCGGCGTTGCACCCTATATCGAAGGTTTNGGGCTGGTCAATTACGGNCGTGGTTCGGAAGGCGTCCAGATTCAGGGCATTGCGCCGGAATACCAGTCTGATGTCTCGGTGGTGGAGTCCCGCATGTTACTTGGCTCCACTNTGGAGCTGCAGCCCGGNGAGTTCCGGGTGGTCATGGGGCGNCTGCTNGCCCGTCAACTCGGTCTGGCGCTGGGGGATTCGGTCACGNTTACCCTGCCGGATATTCGGGTCACTCCGGCCGGTGTTTACCCCCGTGTGCGCCGGTTCACTCTGGTCGGCGTCTTTGAAGTGGGGGCGCAGATGGATCAACGGCTCGCCCTGATCCATCTGGACGATGCCCGACGACTGTTCCGNTATCAGGGNGTGCAGGGCGTTCAGGTGCAGGTGGAGGACATTTACCGGGCGNGTCCGGTGATGCGGGAGCTGGCCTCCGAACTGCCTGGAGAGCTGCGGGTGCGNGACTGGAGTCAGACNCAGGGNAGNCTGTTCCAGGCCGTNAAAATGGAGAAAATCGTCATCGCCGTNNTGCTCGGTATCATCATTGCGGTGGCCGCCTTCAANATTGTNTCNAGCCTGATTCTGATGGTGGCCGACAANCGCAGCGATATCGCCGTCNTGNGTACCCTGGGGATGACGGCCCGACAGATNATGGCGGTGTTTGTGGTGCAGGGCTCAACGGTCGGTTTTGTCGGTACNNTGGTNGGCGCACTGCTCGGTTGTGTGCTGGCACTGTATATCGGTCCCATTGTGNCGACTCTGGAAGGCCTGTTGGACGTTCGGGTATTCGATCCCTCCGTTTATTTCATCAGTCATTTACCGTCACAGTTGNTGTGGCAGGACGTTCTGAGCATCTGTACGGTGTCCCTNTTCCTCAGCTTCCTGGCCACGCTCTATCCCGCCTGGCGGGCGGCGAAAATCGAACCAGCAGAGGCTTTGCGCTATGAGTGATTCAACCGCAGTATTGCGCTGCCACAACGTCCATAAAACCTACGCTCAGGGCCCGCAGACGGTGTCGGTGCTCAACGCGGTGAATCTGGCNGTGGCTCCGGGNGAGCGTCTGGCGATCGTCGGCGCNTCCGGCTCCGGAAAATCGACCCTGCTGAACATTCTGGGTGGCTTGGACCTTGCCAATGAGGGGGATGTGGAAGTGNCGGGGCAGTCGCTGCGCACACTCAGTGCCGACCAACGGGGTCGCCTGCGCAACCGCAAGCTCGGCTTTGTGTATCAGTTCCACCATCTNTTGCCGGAGTTCAGNGCCCTGGAGAATGTCGCCATGCCGCTGTTGATCGGCCGGTCCTCNCGAGNCGAAGCTCACCAGCGAGCTCGCGCCATGTTGGGACGGGTCGGGCTCAGCGAACGGGCCAGTCACAAACCCTCGGAACTGTCTGGCGGTGAGCGTCAGCGGGTGGCGATTGCCCGGGCGCTGGTGACCTCGCCCGCNTGCGTTTTGATGGACGAGCCGACCGGTAATCTCGATAGCCATACGGCGGAATCCATTCAGGCGCTGATGACAGAGCTGAACCGGGACAGCGGTACCAGTTTTGTCGTGGTGACTCACGATCTGAGCCTGGCGGCGCGAATGGATCGGACTCTGACGCTGGAAGATGGAGCCCTGCATGGGTANCACTGGNTATATTGGGCTGATTGGACGTCGCTATGCGNTGTCNCGNNGGCANAGCCATCTGGTNTCGTTNATNTCCTCGGTCTCCATTGTCGGCCTGGTGATCGGGGTGGCGCTGCTGATTACCGTGCTGGCGATCATGAACGGCTTTGACCGGGAGCTGCGCGATCGCATTCTCGGCATCATGCCTCACGCCGCGTTGTATCACCGGGACGGAGTGGCNGATTACCGGGATCTGGCCGCNCGGGTGAATGCCCATCCCGGCGTGACNTCGGCGACGCCNTTTGTTCAGTTGGAAGGGCTGCTTTCCCACAAGCGTGAGGTGGCACCCGTGGGCCTGGTGGGGGTACCGCCGGAGCAGCGGGATTCCCTNGCGGTGCTCTCTGANTATCTNCCCGAGGGNATATGGAACCGCCTCGCGGNCAACCCCCGGGGCGTGCTGCTGGGGGCCGGGCTGGCCNGGTCCNTGTCGGTCAAGGTTGATGACAAGTTGATTCTGGTGGTGCCGGCGGGGGAGGGCGCGCCCCGGGTTCAGGCCCTGGCCGTNCTGGCGGTGTTCGACACCGGTACCGAGCTGGATAATAACCTGGCCCTCACCGCCCTGGAGACCGCCTCCGGACTGACCGGGCACCCCGGGGCNGCCAGNGGCATACGGTTNCAGGTACACGATCTGTTTTCCGCGCCGCAAGTGGCCCGGGATCTGGTGTACGANCTGCCCNGTGGCTACTACAGCTCGGATTGGACCCGCACTCACGGTAACCTCTACCAGGCGATTCACATGTCGAAACAGCTGGTGGGTCTGCTCCTGTTCCTGATTATCGCCATCGCCGCCTTCAATCTGGTNTCGACCCTNATCATGGTGGTCGTGGACAAGCAGGGGGATATCGCCATTCTGAGAACGCTTGGGGCGTCCAGCGCGGAANTTCTCGGTATCTTCATGATTCAGGGNGGNATGATTGGNGTCGTCGGAACCGGTATCGGTACCGCACTTGGCGTGACGCTGTCTTATTGGGTGACGGACTGGGTTCAATGGCTTGAGGGGCTGTTGGGCGTTCAGTTTTTGCAGTCTGACGTCTACCCCATCAGTTACCTTCCCTCGGATCTGCACTGGCCCGATGTGGCCCAGGTGGCCGGGACGGCTCTGGTGCTCAGCCTGGTGGCCAGTCTTTACCCTGCGTGGCGGGCAACACGCGTGCAACCGGCCGAAGCGTTGCGCTTCGAGTAAGTGGGCTCAGCGGTCGGGTTTCGGCGGTGATGAGCGGCGTCTCAATTTGCGTCGCTGCCAGCTTTTGACCACAGTCCAGCGCCAGAACAGTTGCATCACCACATAGCCCATTACGCCGAAAACCAACCCCGAGAGCAACGAGCCCACCAGTAGCGGTTTCCAGATCAGGCTGAACTCATGCATCAGCCAGTGCCAGCTCAGCTCGAGGGAGACCTGAACCGGAGGCAGCTCGAGCAGCCAGCGGCCCAACTGGTAGGTTGAAAAGAAAATCGCGGGCATGGTCAGGGGATTGCTGATCCACACCAGGGCCACCGAGATNGGCAGNTTNCAGTGCAGCAGCAGCGCCAGCAGCGCCGCGATGGGCATCTGGCCTGGCAGTGGAATGAACGCGACGAAAATACCGACAAAAAATGCGACCGAAACGGAGTGGCGGTTCAGGTGAAACAGGTTGGGATCGTGCAGCAGGTCCCCGAGAAAATGCAGGGCGGGGTTGCTCTTGATGGCGTGTGCGNTGGGGATAAAGCGCCGTAGTAGCTTGCGTGCCATACTCGATCACATAACGGCCAAAATAAAGGGGCCATTATGCCTGTCCTCGGGTGAAAAAACGATGATAAACCCGTGAAACGACGCTTTATTTCGCAATCTTGGGNAGCTCGTCGAGGTGGCTCAACAACCAGGTACAACCCTCATCAATNCTGTCGTCCTGGGTCATGAGANTNCGGATCCGGTGCTGACACTCGCTCAGGGCATTGTCGATCACCGCCCGGGTGGCCTCGCTGGCCTCGAGAACGGAACAGGCCTTCTGCATCTGCTCAACCAGGGCGTCGACCAGGCGCTGCGTCTCTTCGACCTGGTAGGCGTAACGGATTTCCATATTGACCAGCGTGTTGTGAGCCCCATCGGACCAGTCCTGCAAGTACCGGCGCTGGTGCTGACCGGCCTGTTCTATCTCCAGGCTGTCTACCCGGGCGCCGGTAATGTCCATCAGGGCCTGCAGAAGCTGTTCGGTTTTCTGCAATTCCAGCTCGTCGGCATGAGGGTCCTTGAGCAGCAGGTGCATATGATCGCTCGCGAACATGATGCCCTCGTTCAGGTACGCCACATTCTGACTGATGGTGGTGCGACGGATCATGGCCCGCTCGCGCTCGCTGAACTGTTTCGCCGGATAGTACTCCGCGTGCCCGAGCTTCGACTGAAGGTAAAATCCGGCAGTCAGTTGACCCCTTTTCAGGGCGTTGATCACGCACCGGGCCAGCTCTTCAATGGACTGGACTCGCACGCTCGCCTGGGCAAACTGGCTCAGGATTGAATCCCGTTCGCTGTTCAGCAATACGTCTTCAAGCCGATTGGCCATGGCGCTGAGCTCGGACTGCAACTGTTCAAGTGACACTTCCTCATCCGTGGGGCCGGAGCTCTGGGTTTGGCGCTGTTCGCGCTCTTTGAGCTGTGTATAAAGAAGATCGACCTCGCTTTCCAGTGCCAGAATGCAGTGCTCACACTCCTTGACCAGTCGTTCCAGCTTGAACAGTTTTTCCGTTTGCTGCGCCCGCTCGTTATCGTCTTCGGTGTGGGGGATGGTGTCTCGCAGGCGACGCATCTCACCTTCCAGGTCGACGATCAGGTTGCGTTGGCGAGTGTTGTTATGGCGCAGCTGTTGGATCTCCGCCAGAGAGTAGGGCGACTGACCGCCACTGCCAGACGCCACATTCAGCGCCTGACTGCTGTCCGCCATGTTGGTGTGGATCACCCGGAGGGTTTCCTCGATCTGTTCCATGGACTCGGCGCGTTGCTGAGTCTGCTGCCATGGACTGCTTTGGTACCGGTCGGCATCATTGGTGGAGGTTAGTAACTCGGTCTCGGCGTTCGAGCGCTGCTGCTTCAGTTCCCGAATGTGCTGTTCAGAGCGGAACAGTTCCGCCTCCAGGCGCTTGAGGGTCTGCTCCATATGATCGCTTCGGTTATCGGGAAACTCGGCGTTGTATGAGCGCAACTCTCGAGCCAACTCACTGTTCAGGCGTTGGTTGTCGGCCGAGAAGTGTTCGATATTGGTCAGACGGCGTTCAGGTGGTGCCACCAGGGGGCGTGCATCGGAATCCATGATGTCGCGCAGCTGGCGGCGCAGGCTTTCGGCATCGGCATCCCCCGAAAGGCCCAAGGCTTCATTGATTTTCTGAAGCTTTTCAATGGTAAGGCGGTTTTCCTCCTGCAGTTGTTCCAACTCCTCCCGTTTGAGCCGGTTCAGTTCCAGTTTGCGTTGCAGATCCCGCGCCTGTTTTTCAAAACCTTTCAGTTTTTCGACCCGCTGTTGGAGTAACTTGACCTGATTGTTGCGCTGACGTCCCGGTTTGCTTTCCTGTCGGTCTACCACCCAGCGAGCGATATCATAAAGCTGCTTCTCCAGAAGNACCCAGGCATCGCCGGAGGCTTTTTCCTTGCGGTAGGCNCGCTCNTCGGCTTCGGTGAACAGGAACCGCAGGGCGGCAANTTTGGCGTTAAANGGGTGTTCCGGTGTCANTCGGGGCAGGTTGGTCTGGGTAATGTTCCGGTACCGATCCCGCGCTTCGTCNTTCACGCGCAAGAAGTATTCNGTNACCGCGTCGCCCGCTGAAGACTCNNCCNGCGGGGCNGCGCGGTTCTGNGCCCGNTCGGTNCGTACGGTATTGCGCAGACGCTGGTAGGCAGCCATGATTTTTTTCTGATGGCGACGCTCGCGCAGCAACAGCACACCGAGCAGCGCGCAACCCAGGGAGAGNAAAAAGACCAGCTCTCCAAGAATGATNGTTGTCAGTGTCAACGAATCCAGCATTGTTGTTCCGCGNCCTCTGCAAGCGTCAAATTACTGTCGATACCGCGTTAAAACTGTGGGTTCTGTCACAGTTATAAGAGTCGAGCCCAGTATAGCCTCTATTGAGCTTGGTGGTGTGTCCCGGTTTGCGCATAATCGGGCTTCGCTCTTACGCAAAGGACCTGCGATGACCTCTCAAGGAGCCCCAACCGTTCAAAGCCCAGGCCGTCAGGCGCTGGTAAAGTCGGTGCNTCGTCTGCTGANGCGCCGACGTNCTGGCTTTCTCCCTCAACGCTGCACTGCTTAGTGCTTCTCTGGGCATCATTCTCGCCTCCCAATCGCCCCGTTTACCGCCACCATTTGCATTGTGGTTGTCAGCGCCTCTGATCGCGTGTCTGTTCTGGCGCGCGCCCCGTTGGCGTCAGTGTGTGGCGTTCGTACTCCTGGGGTTGTTCTGGGGCGTGCTGTTCGGTCACTGGCAGCTTGATCATCGACTGCTCCCCTCCTTCAGTGGTGACGAGATTCGGGTCCAGGGGACCCTGGTCGGGCTGCCGGATCACGATGCCCGCCGCGAGCGTATCCGCCTGCGGGTGGAGCAAGTCGAGTCGGTCGAGGGCGATCCCCTGGCGCTGCCCCTCAGGTACATTCTGGTCAGTTGGTACGGCGGGCCGCCTCTACACGCCGGTGAGCGCTGGCAACTGAAGCTGAGGGTCAAGCCGCCCCGGGGGTTCGTCAATCCCGGCGGGTTCGACTACCAGTTATGGTTGATGCGCCAAGGCGTGGATGCCACGGCCTATGTGCGGGAGAGTGCGGATAATCGAAGGTTGAGCGCACCCGCGGCAGGCTCGTTGAGTCACTGGCGGGAGCGGGTTCGACGCTGGCTCGACCACCATCCGTCCGGGGTGGCTCACCGGGACCTGATGCTGGCGCTGCTGATCGGTGATCGCTCCACCTTGAGTCCCGAGCGCTGGACACGACTGCAGCGCACGGGCACCAATCACCTGTTGGCCATCTCCGGATTACATGTGGGCATGGTGGCGCTGGCGGGACTCTGGCTGGGCGGTATTCTGGGGCGCGGACTCAACGCGCTGTGCCATCGGATACCCGCCTCGGCGGTGGGTCAGGTATTCGCGCTCGGCTTCGCGCTTTTCTACAGCGCCCTGGCCGGATTCAGCATTCCGACCCAGCGCGCCTTGATCATGATCGGCGTGGTGCAATGGGTGCTGCTGCGCCGGGGAAGTCTACCCGCCGCCACCGGCTTGCTGTTGGCCTGGGTGGCGGTTCTGGTCAGGGACCCGCTCGCCCCTTACGATACCGGGTTCTGGCTCAGCTTTAGCGCCGTCGCGGTCCTGATGCTGGCACTTGGCGGGCGGCGCCGCGCGGGTGCTCAGTGGTGGGGGCAAACGGTGGTGCGGTCTCAGTGGGCGGTGTTTTTGGGGCTGATGGTTCCGCTCCTGATACTGGTGCACGGAGTTAGCCTGGTGGCGCCGATTGCCAACCTGCTGGCGATTCCGTTGGTGACCCTGATGGTGGTTCCCTGGTTGCTTGTGGCGCTGCTGCTGGGCGCCCTCTGGCCCTGGGCCAGTGACCTCTCGCTGGTGGTGGCGGACCTGGGCTTGTCCGCACTTCTGGCCTGGTTGGAGTGGCTGGAGGACGTGGCGCCAATGACGTTGTTTCAGACGGCGCTGTCCTGGCCGGCACTGGCCCTGGCCGGACTGGCCACGCTGCTGATGTTGTTGCCACGAGGGCTGCCCGGACGGTGGCTGGGTTACCCCGGGATAGTGTTGGCGCTGTTGCTCCCGGGGCCACCGGTACCCCCCTTGAGAGTGACGTTTCTGGATGTGGGGCAGGGCCTGGCGGTGGCGGTACAGACGCCGGATTACCGGCTGGTGTATGATACGGGCCCCACCTACAGTGAGCGGCTGGATGCGGGTTCTGGCGTGATCGTGCCCTATTGGCGGCAGTTGGGTGTCCATCAGTTGGACGCGGTGGTGGTCAGTCATCGTCACGATGATCACTCGGGAGGGCTTTCCAGTGTGCTGAAAAGTCTCCCGACCGAGGCACTCTGGGTGGGCGATGCGACACTGTCCACGTCGATGCCCGGGCGGGATTGCCATCAGAGGGCTTCGTGGCAGTGGAATCAGGTGAAATTCCGGTTTCTGCACGGCGGCTTCCCGGCGCAGGTGAATGGCAATAATCGCTCCTGCGTTCTCGAGATTGAATACGCGGGGCAGCGGCTCCTGTTGACCGGTGATATCGAACGGGAAGTGGAGTGGCGGTTGGTCGGCCGGGATCAGCTCAACGGCTCCATCGACGTGCTGCAGGTTCCGCACCATGGCGCCATCACGTCCTCGTCGATCGAGTGGGTTGAACAGACCCGCCCGGCCCGCGCGGTGGTCAGCGCCGCTTTTCAGGGGCGGCATGGCCATCCGAATGAGACGGTGGTAGAGCGCTATCGCTCCCGGGGTGCTGAGGTGCTCAATACCGCGAGCCTGGGGGCCATTGTGTTCGAATGGGATGAGCAGGGGCGGCGCACCGAGCGGTATGCCCGGTATGCGCCAAGACGTTGGTGGTATGAATAAGGTGACGGTGGCCGTTGGCGACTGTCGCAAAATGTGACCGGGTGTTTTCCCGCTGGAAATGGTCTGTGCTATCTTGCGCCCCTGATGGTCAGGCGCCTTGGCCAGACAACGATTCAAAAGAGGAAAGTTCAGTGTTTGAGATTATTACCGCGGGTGGCTGGTTGATGGTCCCCATTATTCTCTGTTCCATCCTGGTGATCGCCATTGGTGGAGAGCGTTACTGGACCCTGGATCCCAAAAAAATCGCCCCACGGCATCTGCTCGCACAGGTGTGGAGCTGGATCAAGAACAACCAGTTGGACGCGGGCAAACTCCGCGAGCTCAAACAGTCTTCCCCTCTGGGGCGCATTCTGGCCGCGGGGCTGAGTAACTCCCGCCATGGCCGGGAAGTCATGAAGGACAGTATTCAGGAAGCGGCCAGTCAGGTCATCCACGAGATGGAGCGTTACCTGACCATCCTCAGCACCATTGCCAATATCGCACCGCTGCTCGGTCTGCTCGGCACCGTGATCGGTATGATCAAGGTGTTCACCGCCATCATGCTACAGGGCACTGGCAATGCCGGCGTTCTGGCCGGCGGGATTTCCGAGGCGCTGATCACTACCGCCGCCGGCCTGACCGTCGCCATTCCCGCGATGATTCTGCACCGCTTTTTCCAGCGCCGGGTGGACACCATTGTGGTCACCATGGAAGAGGAAGCGGTAAAACTTGTGGACGCCCTGCACAGCGACCGTCGGGTCGATGTGAAAGCCAACTGATTGACCGAGGAGCAAGCGGGTGCAATTTCGACGTCAATCCAGAGAAAATGACAGCATCAATCTGACACCATTGATTGATGTGGTATTTCTGTTGCTCATTTTCTTTATGGTGTCCACCACCTTTACCAAAGAAACCCATTTGAACATTGACCTGCCCGAAGCCGAAGGTGAAGCGAGCGAGCAGGACGCCGATGCGCCGCTGGATATTCTGATCACCGCGGAAGGCGACTACTCGATCAATGGTCGCAGCCTGGTAAACAGTAAACTGGTGACCTTGAAGTCGGCCCTGGAAAAGGCCTCCGAGGGCAACAATCAGTTGCCTCTGACCATTACCGCTGATGCCAAAGCCCCCCACGAAAGCGTGGTCCGGGCCATGGATGCCGCCGGCCAACTGGGCTTTGTGCACCTGAGTATCACCACCCGGCGCCCCGAGTCCGGGGAGTGATTCGGGGGCGTTTGACATGACGCTGGCCTCGGTCTGGGAAAATGCCTGGTACGGTAAGGCCCGCTGGGTGTATCTGTTCGCTCCTTTGGCCTGGCTGTTCCGGGCTTTGGCGCGCCGGCGTCGAAGCCGGCTCAAAAGTCGGGCGGTCGCCTTTGATGTGCCGGTGGTCGTCGTCGGCAATATCAGTGTTGGGGGCACCGGAAAAACCCCGTTGCTCATTGCCCTGGTGCAGCGTCTGCGTAAGGCGGGTTATTGCCCGGGCGTGGTCAGTCGGGGTTACGGGGGCAAGGCCCCGCGCTATCCGCTCATGGTTTCCGCAGACACCCCGGTCACGCATTGTGGCGATGAACCCCTGGCGATTGCACGGGCCACCCAATGTGCGGTGTGTGTCAGCCCGGATCGGGTGGAAGCGGCCCAAGCGCTGCGCGAGCAGGGCTGCGATATTGTGTTGAGCGATGATGGCCTGCAGCACTACCGCCTGGACCGGGACCTGGAAATCGCCGTGGTCGATGGCGCGCGCGCGTTTGGCAACGGCTGGTGTCTGCCCGTGGGCCCATTGCGTGAACCGGTCGAACGGCTCAACGAAGTAGATTGGGTGGTGGTCAACGGTTCAGAGGACAAGGTGCGTCAACAGGCCCCGACGCTTCGCACCGTCCAGTACACCATGAAGGTGACCCCGGATGCCTGGCATAGGGTGTCCGATGGTACCCGCGCATCGCTGACCCATTTTGCCCCACAGACATCCGTGCACGCGGTGGCGGGAATCGGCAACCCCGACCGGTTTTTTTCCACGCTGAAAGAACTCGGCCTGGAACCGGTTCACCACCGCTTCCCTGATCATCATCACTACCGCCCGGGCGAGCTTGTCTTCCAGCCGGCCTTTCCGGTTGTGATGACCGCCAAAGATGCGGTCAAATGCCAGCCCTTCGCCCAGCCGGACTGGTGGTATCTGAGTGTCAGTGCGACACTGCCGGAGGCGTTCTGGAGCGAGTTTCTGAACCGTATTGAATCCCTGAAATCCACACCTGAAACGAATTCAATCCCATGAGCTTTTACGTTGTCATCCCCGCGCGATACGCTTCCTCCCGGTTGCCCGCCAAGCCCCTCAAAGACATCGCCGGCAAGCCGATGATTCAGCACGTTTACGAGCGAGCCCGCGAGAGTGCCGCCACGCAGGTGATTATCGCCACGGATGATGAACGCATCGAACAGGCGGCCCGCGCGTTCGGGGCGACGGTGTGCATGACCTCTGCGGATCATCAGTCGGGAACCGATCGATTGCAGGAGGTGGTCAGTCAGTTGGGATTGCCGGACGATGCCATCGTGGTCAATGTGCAGGGCGATGAACCTCTGATTCCGCCCGCGGTCATCAATCAGGTGGCGCAGAATCTGGCGGGTGATAGTTCGGCCAGTGTGGCAACCTTGTGTGAGCCGATTGAGTTGGTGGAGGATTTTTGTAATCCGAATATTGTGAAGGTGGTAATGGATGCCCATGGGCGTGCGCTGTATTTCAGTCGGGCGCCGATTCCGTATCCTCGCGATGCGTTTGCGGGTGAGGGTAGGGCGTTACCGGAGGATTTTGTGGCGCGGCGGCATATTGGTATTTATGCTTATCGCGTGGGGTTGTTGCACCGGTTTGTGACTTGGGATCAGGCGCCGTTGGAGCGGTTTGAGTCGTTGGAGCAGTTGCGGGTAATGTGGCAAGGTGAGTCGATTCACGTTGCGGAGGCTTGTCGGCCTGTTCCTGGTGGTGTTGATACTGAGCTTGATTTGGATCGGGTTCGGCGGTTGTTGGGCTCTTGAGTTTTTTGTTTGGTGGTCTTTTTGGAGTCCGGCGTCAGAGGGGCAGATAGC